>CAVKLS010000036.1:0-11119 GCA_963657025.1 bacterium
CCCGAGAACAGCTTTACTGCGATAGCAAATTTGTGGACGAGCTACCTCGATGCGGCATTCCCGGATGAAAAGGTTCTGCTGACCTGCAAAGATGTCGCCGCTATGATGGTGCTTTTTAAAATGGCGAGGGTGGCGACCGGCAGAGGCAAGGCTGATAACTGGATAGACGCGGCGGGGTATGCGGCGTGTGGCGGTGAGACTGAGAAAATAATTCGACCCGACACAGAGGCTCCGAAAGACACTGATTGTGGGATGATTGCATGAGAAAGAGCTAAAGCAACTTGGAGGCAATAAATTTATGATTACAAGTATAACTCGCTTATATATCCGCGGCAAGATTAAGCGTGAGATTTTTGTGTGTGAAAACTGTGGGAAAACCATATATCCTAAGGTTGTCACAAATGAGGATAAAATCCTTATTATAAGTAATCGTACGGAGCTTAGGGGTGGTAAGGGAAATCACTGTATTCAAAGGAATATCTGCGAAGAATGTGCTAAAAAGATGGGTATAATCGAGAAGGGGAGTTTTAAAAATGAAGAGAATCATTGATGAAATATTTGACTGGATTACAGCAATAGATGAGGCTGTAGATATCGCTGCCAAAGATGAGACTTGTAGCGATCACAAGAGCGACGAGTCACAGATACATACTTGCCCCGCCGACTGCAAGGGAGTACCTAACGCCAACTGGCACTCAATAGAAACCGTCGGCGACCTGCCTGAATACAGTGGAAAGTTTGTCGTGACGATTGAGGAGTTCTTCTATTCAATCAACTGTATACACTCGGGTCCTCGTAACGAGAGAGCGACTGTTACAGCGTGGTACGACGCCGACTCGATGACTTGGGAGATTGATGGCGTGGACAAGCCTGTAGATGCAGTCGAGGGTGGAAGTGTTGACGGCGTACTTACTTTCGTGGTGGCGTGGCAGACGCTCCCCGAGCCTTACGAGGAGGACTGATAGGGTGATTAATATCCTTAGAAACGGAGCAAGTAAAACGCTTGAATTTAAGTGCCCGACCTGCGGGTGTGTTTTCGAGGCAGATATAGATAGCTATGTTCTGACGGGAGAAGAGATTGTCCGCGAATCATACGACGGAGCGCACAAGGTTGTTGTGTACGCGCCTTATACAATGTCAAAATGCCCGTGCTGTGGACGAGTAGCACATGAGGCTTAACTTATATATACGGAGGTTTACAAAAACATGAAAGTAACACTTTATACGACGCATTGCCCTAAGTGCAATGTGCTGACGACCAAACTGAAATCGAAGGGGGTTGACTACGAAGAAATTACTGATGTGGATGTTATGAGAGATAAGGGCTTTATGTCGGCTCCTATGCTTGAAGTTGACGGAAAGATAATGACTTTCGTCGAAGCGATTAAATGGGTTAATGAGGTGATGTGATATATGAAGTTCAATATAGATAGTCTCGATAGAAGTTTCGTAATTGAATATAATCGTCTGCAAAATGCTTACCCGGAGAGACTGAGTGAGCTTAACGGGTTTGGAGATAAACAGCTCAACTATACCGATTTCATCGACAATTTTGTTGATAAGCAGACCATAGCAGACGCGAGTATAGATGGCAACGCGAATGTTGCACACAAGGATATTGTTTCGCTCATAAACGAAATGTCGAAGCCTCACTCAAAGCTTCTGGCGTTCAACAAGATATTTCATGAGCTGACTAAGAAGTACGGACACGAGGACGCTGCTGAGTGGCTGAAGGGCGAATGGGACGGGCACTTTTATCTGCACGACGCTCATAGTTCGTCTTGGGTTCCGTATTGCTTTGCCTATGACATAGATGAATTGGTGAAGCGCGGACTTTATTTCATAGATAACTTTAATGCGGCTCCGCCTCAGCACCTTAATACATACACTGATTTTGTCAGTGAGTTTGTGTCGTGGACGTGCAATAGATCCTCGGGCGCGGTTGGACTCCCGAGCTTCCTCGTCTATTCGTATTACTTCTGGAAGAAAGATTGCGACGAGGGTTATTTTGTAAAGTCGCCTGAATATTACAGGGACCAGTCTTTTCAGGAGATAATCTATCGACTTAATCAGCCCTATCTGAGAGGCGGAATCCAGTCGGCTTTTACCAACTTCTCAATATTTGATAAGCCGTATCTTGAAGCGCTCTTCGGTGGCAAAGAGTTCCCCGACGGCACATTCATCATAGATTATATCGACGAGATTAAGGAGTACCAGAAAGCGTTTATGAAAGTGCTCTCAGATACAAGAAGAGAGAACCTTATGACGTTCCCGGTCGTTTCGTTCGCTCTTCTTAGGCAGAACGGCAAGTTCGTAGACGAGGATTTTGCGAAGTGGTGTTGTCGTCATAACATGAAGTGGGCGGATAGTAACATTTTCGTATCAGAGGATGTCACAAGCTTGAGTAACTGCTGCTTCGCTGGGTCACAGAAAGTTTTGGCGAGATCAAGCACTGGCGGAGCGGCTCTTACCTCATTTAAAGAGCTCTGTGATGCCAGATATACTGACGCTCGCAGAAATTTAGTTATATTCCACAACGGTAATTGGCGTAAAGGTAAAGCAATTAAGCTTCCCGCAAGACCGCTTTATAAAGTCACAACAGCAAACAACAAAGAGCTAATTATCACTGATAATCATATAACACCTACGCTCAGAGGTGATGTTAAGACGACCGATCTCACCACTGATGATTATATACTGTTCAACACAAAAGCTCTTAACGCTCCGCACGAGACAGATAAGCATCTCACATACGAGCAGGGGTATATGGTTGGTATGTATCTTGGCGATGGTAGTATGTCCGGCGAGGACGCCACAAATAAAAGCACGACAATCTGCCTGTCTCTAAATAAAGAGAAATACGAGTCATCAATAAAAGAACTCGATATAGCCGCGAAAGAAATCGGTGACGCCCAAGTTAGACTGGGCAAGATCCATAATAATGTTTATCCTATAACTATAACAAGCAACAAAGTAGCAGAGTTTATAAGAGAGTATGTTGGTGGCAAATACTGTTACGAAAAAACTCTAAATATGAATGTTCTCTTGCAGTCAATAGAGTTTAGAAGAGGTATTCTTGATGGCTACTATGCGACCGACGGTGGCAACAGTAATCGTATATACAGCACTTCAAAAGAGCTGATTGACAACATAGAAGCACTTTGCACTTCTCTCGGTCTTAACACTATTGTTAATGTGTCGGATAGAACGGGAGAGGGAGCTGTGGTTATTCGCGGTGAAGAGTTTAATCGTAATTATCCTTTATATTGTATTCGTTGGTACGAGACTTATAAGAGGGTAAGCAAAGATATCTACAAATGGAATAACAACTCAGTTTATTTTAAGGTAAAGTCAATAGAACCCATAAATACTGACGATGAGTTCTGTTACTGTTTTGAAATGAGTGATGAGGATGAGCCCTATTTCACTCTGCCGAATGGTGTGATCACACATAACTGTCGTCTGAAAAGCAACATAAAGGAACTTGGTTACTTCAACAGCATCGGTGGGTCGGCGCTTGAGGTTGGATCCATTAAAGTAAATACAATAAACCTTGCCCGTCTTGCCTACGAGACGACATTAGAGGAAGAGTATCTCGAAGCTCTTAAAGGTCGAGTAATTACCTGCGCAAAAACTCTTGATGTTATTAGAGATATTATGAAGCGAAACACAGAAAAGGGGTTGCTTCCCAACTATGCGCTCGGCATTATTAACATGAAGTCGCAGTACAACACCGTCGGCATTATTGGTGTGTACGAGGCGTTGCAGAAGTTTGGCTACACCTACCACGACGAGTTCGGCAACACATATTATAAAGATGAGGGCGTGGAGTTCGCGAAGAAAATACTGGCGACAATCATCGAAACTAAAGACGAGTTCGTTAAGGACAAGGATTACATGATGAATATCGAACAGGTTCCCGGAGAGAGAGCTGCGGCTGTTCTTATGGAGAAAGACAAGCTGTTCTTCCCCAATGAGAAATATGACCTTCCTCTGTACGGCAACCAGTGGATTCCGCTTGGTATAAAGACGACTATAGCCGAAAAGGTTAGAGTGAGTGCTATTCTTGACAAGGCTTGTTCAGGCGGCAGTATAGTCCATATTAACATCAGTTCTCCATTCAACAGTTTCGATGAAGCTTGGTATATGATGAATTATGTGGCAGATGCGGGTGTTAACTACTTTGCCTTTAATCTTCGTATATCGGCTTGTGACAACAACCACGGGTTCTTCGGAGATACTTGCCCTGAGTGTGGACACCCCGTTGAGACAACTTATCAGCGTATAGTTGGATTCCTTACGCCTACTAAGACCTACTCTGAGGCGCGTAAGAAAGAGTTTGCTATGCGCGACTGGTTCGACCTTAACAATATAGGAGAACTTTAATGCGAGTAAAAGCAATCGAAGTAGAGGCGTTTGGGGACTACAAATATCCTGCAATGCTTATAGGTGCTAACGGTTGCGACTGGAAATGTGAGAGAGATTGCGGGGAGAAGCTGTGTCAAAACTCTTCCCTCGCGACCTCTCCGACCATCGAGGTTGCGCCATACAGACTGTTTGAACTCTACCAGTCGAGCGCTGTAACAAGAGCAGTCGTATTTGGCGGGTTGGAGCCCATGCTTCAAATAGAAGAGATTCTTGAGGTTATTGACTATTTTCGTCAGCGCACAGACGACCCTATTATAATTTACACGGGGTATATGTCCGATGAAATTGAACCTAAACTAAACGAGCTTAGACGATACAAAAACATTATCGTAAAGTTCGGACGGTTTGTCCCAAACCAAGAACCCCACAGAGACGATGTTCTTGGGGTGATGTTGGCGAGCAACAACCAGTATGCAAAGAAGATAAGTTAAGGAGGCAATATGGAAGATAAACTCACAATTAAGTTTGAATTAAAGGACGAGTACGGTCTCACCTACACGTCGTCGTCAGAGTTTCAGGTTTATAGCGATTTTGGCGACACGACCGTTGATCTGATAGGACAGTACCTTAATACTTTCCTCGTGCAGTGTGGTTATTCGAGACGAGACAATATTTTTATGGAATCTCTTACAGACGACGAGCTTGAAGCGGTAGCTTACTTCCTTGAGGATTATAGACTGGATAAAAAGAATAAGGAGAAGAATAATGAAGAAGATTAAAATAAAGTATCACGACGCAAATATGGAGCGCCTTCAGAAAATATCACAGGGCGACTGGGTAGACCTCAGAGCCGCCGAGACTGTAGAGCTTAAGAGGGGAGAGTTTAAGCTTATATCCCTCGGCGTGTCTATGAAGCTCCCAGATGATTACGAGGCTCATGTTGTGCCGAGAAGCAGCACATACAAGAACTTCAAGGTCATACAGGCTAACAGCGTGGGAATTATAGACAACAGCTACAGCGGCGACGACGATGTGTGGATGTTCCCTGCGATAGCTCTTGAAGATACGAAGATCGAAAAGGGCGACAGAATATGCCAGTTCCGCATAGCGAAGTCTATGACTAAAGTGCGACTCGACGAAGTAGACCATCTCGACGACCAGTCCAGAGGTGGGTTCGGTTCTACAGGAGTGAAGTGATGAAGAATAATAAGCTTTTGTTTTATGTCTTGTCGTTCACTTGGGGCTTACCTATGACGCTCGTTGGTGTGGTTGCCGCCGCAGTCATGCTGTTGCTCTTCAGAAAGCCGGAGCCGTGTGGTTATTGTATAAGATTCAGAATTGGCAACGGCTGGGGTGGTGTATCGCTTGGGCTGACGATAATTACGGACAACCAGTCAGAGAGTGAGATTACATACCACGAGCACGGTCATGCAATTCAGAACACGCTCTACGGTTTCTTTATGCCGTTTCTCATATGTATTCCCTCAATGATACGGTATTGGTACAGAGAATATCTCGTGAGGATAAAGGGGTACAGATACAGTTCTCTACCAGCCTACGACGACGCGTGGTATGAGGGACAGGCGACCAGATGGGGTACAGAATTTATGGCAAATCTCGGACGGTAGTTTTGGGTTTGCTAAGGCTGGCATAAAGAAACTGCGAAGACGAATATAATAAAGATATTCTGTCAACAAAAATATTGATTGCGTTTTTATAAAAAAGGAGGCGAATTATGTTGAAAAATAAGAAAGATAATGATATAATCTACCATAGACTGAGGTGGGATTATATGAATAACAATGTATTAGTAAGCACTGCTATGTTAAGTGCGTTTTGGGAAAAGGAACGTAAAGATACATTTGATTTGCTGTCTCCTTTTGTGGAATATTCTATAGCCAAAACGACAAGTATTGGGGAACTTGTGCAAATACAGGATCTACAGAATTATCTTAAAACTGAATTTGGATATGAAGAAATTCCTATAAACGCCATAACCTTGATACTCAACAGGCTTTCCCCAAAAATTCTCAAACGCGAAAATAAGCAATATCGGTTGATGGAATCGCTCGATTCAAAGATAGATAAATTTGAGAATGAGAGAGTTAGGTATAAAGAGCGAGCGGAAAAGGTGGCTTCAGCTTTAACTGATTACTTAAATGCCCGTTTGTCTACTAAATTTGATCGAGAAAAAGCGCTAAATGCTCTAATCGATTTCTTTGCGATAAACGGTATGTATGTTATTAGCGATGTAACTGCTTTGGAATTACTAAAAAGTAAAGACGACGAACTTGTGTACTGTATAGCTCAATTTGTTGTAAATGAATATGAGCAAGACTCCTTAGTGTTCCATTATATTGTTAGTATGGTAAAGGGCTTCTTCGTCTCGACCGCTATATCATTACAGCCACAGAATACGGATGTCACTGAATCGAAGTTTAAAGAACTTAAGTGCTATGTAGACACCCGGGTGATTATAAACGCTCTTGGCATGACATCCAAAACAGAGACTATCGCTGCTACAGAATTATTAACTATGTTGCGAGAAAAAGGCGCGGAGCTATATTGCTTTAGGCACACATATTGGGAGATTATTTCCATTATAGAAGCGTATAAAAAATTCTCTTAAATACCACAACTCATCAAAAAATGATGCATTTCATACATTAGAAGGCTGGGACGAGAAGGAATATACAGTATCTGATGTTGAAAGACATCAAAGCTTATTAGAAAACAAGATTAAATCTATTGGTATTAATATCGTCGAAGCGCCAGATTGTACGAAAAATACCGACAAATATCCATTGGATTATATTGATTTTAAGAGTTATATAGGTGAGAAAATTAGTTACGCAAAAGAGGATGCTCTTGACAGAGATATTAAGAGTATTGCTTCTATATTGTTGATGAGAGATGGCTGTAGTTCCGATTGTATTGAGGGGTGCGGGTTTATTTTTGTCACCTCTAATATTAGGCTTGTTAAACGCTCTAATGAATATTTGATTAAATCTAACATTGTTAGAGGCGACAGCGTTATGCCAATAAATACGGATATAGAACTGTCATCTATTGTCTGGCTAAAGTGCTATGCCTCCCATAAGGACTACCCAAGAAATAAACTGATAGAATATGCTTTTGCCGCATTAGAACCAACCGAAGAAATACTTAAGGCGTTTCGGAAGACGGTCGATAAAATGCGGGCTGATGGCGGCATTACCGAAGAAGAAGCTGCTATTATAAAAACCGATCACTTTAGTCGCCGTAAACTCGCCGAAACGGCGCGGGGTAATCCGGAGCGTGTCGATGAAAACGCTATATATGAAATTAAGGCAGAGCTTAAAGATCGCCTTGTTGGTGATGTTAGGAGGGAAAAAGATGCAGAGATAGAGGAGTATCGGGTTAGAGAAGAACTTATGTTAAAAGATCATCAAAGAGTCTCAGAAGATTATCAAAAAAAATCTGAAGAATGTGTGAAGATATCTAAGGAAAAGAAAAAGTTTGAAGATCGTACAAGAGACTGTGTAATTAGAAGCATTAAAGCGTGCGGTAAAAAGGTCGAGGAGCGCACACGCATAGTATGTAAAATCTTGTTCTATACTCTTTTGGCGGCTTTTATTGTTGCATCTATCGCCGTGGACATTATCAGTAACGGCGGCAACGTTTGTAACGGGTTTGTCGTGTTTTCACTCATCTTGGGCGCTTTAGCAGCTATTGACGGGGTTATATCTAAGCTCAATTATGTTTCTCGGATTGCGAATAAAATAGCTTATAAGGCATCTGCTAAAGCGATGGACAAAGAAAAAGAAAAGAATAAACAGATATTTAATGACGCAATAAATTTTGATGATTTTATCGCGAAATAAAGAATAGCGGTTGACTTTCTTTGTTGATGTGATATAATTCCAGTTAAGAACCTCTTGGTTCCTATACACCTATTTCGGACGGTCTTGCTTGGGCGAGACCGCTTCCGCTTCTTTTAGGTTAAAAACGCGGGTAGGGAGAAATCCCTACCCGCGTTTTTTATTTTACTTAGCCTTCTTCGTTCTCGTTTGCGTCTTCGTCGGGCTTTACTTCACTCTGCTCTTTAGCGTTGCCCTGAGCATGAAGAAACTCGTCCGCCGCCTGAGCTGCCGCAGTGAAGCTGTTGTTTTTCCAATAGCTGACGACGCCAGTTACGATGGCGAGCACGACGCTGACTATTGCGTACAGCTGATTCTCATCAAAACTGATACCCGCAACGCCAAATGCACCGAGTGTAAGGTTGACAAGAGAGCCCACCATAAGGATGAGGCGAACCCAAGTGCCGACCGACACATTGCTAAGATTCTCAACGATGTCTTTAAATTTCTGCATAATCTTACCTCCCGAGTATAAATGCGATAAAGGCTGTCACAGCAGCGCCGATAAGGGCAGACACAATGGTCTCCCAACGCTTACTGGGACGGTCTTTTAAATCGTCTATTGCTTGTTGAAGCTTTCCGAGGGTCTCAATAACCGTATTGAGCTTAGAGGTTACAACGCTCTGAGTTTTATCAATTGCGTTGACCTCGCTGCTAAGAGTGGTATATTCTTTTTCAAGCACCTCGACGCGCCTCTTGAGGCTCTTTATCTCTGTTTCCAAGGCGTCCATACTGATTGCCATTATGATACCTCCTCAAGATATTTAATGGCAACCCACGACATGATATCTGAAAGCAGAGCCTCCTTTATGCCGCCGTTTGTTTGAATTTTTGAGACCTTATGTTTTGTGGGCGCGAGCTGAGCTTTAGGAACAGCCTTACCCCTTGTGTTGGAGAGTCCACCGTAAACCGCACCCGACTTAATTGTTACTGTAGAGCCTACGCCTATTTCTTTTGATGCGCTCTTGACTACCGAAAGGTCTGCCGCGTATACCCATGAGTTAATCTCCTTAAGCAAAACTTTGTTACCACTCACAGACTTAACTGTGTGTTTACGGAGCTTAACCCACGCAGGAATACTCTGACCCGTAGCGTACTTCTTACCCGTAATCTTAACGACATCTCCCGCTTTTATAGCAGAAGTGGACGGGGTAGGGGTGGAAGGCGTTGTTGGCGCAACAGATGGGGTGTTCGTCGCCGACTTTTTAAGTCCATATACAGAAGCAACCGCATCGGCTATTGCAATACCGCACTGTTTCTGTCCAGACGCGTTCTCAACATGTTTACGGTCAGAGGCTGTATCAATAAAAACGGTCTCGACGAGGAGGCTCTGACATTTAATCTCTCTGACGAAACCAAAGTAGTTTGTGTTATTTTGCACCTTAACTTTTGCTCCACGGTTCGGAATACCGAACTTAGTAGCAATGCTCTTGCTGATTGCACCGGCTATTGTCTTGCCAGCGTTGTTACCAACTTTATAGTAGACCTCAGAGCCAGTACCGTGAGCCGCATTAAGGTGTATTTCCATAGCAAGGTCGTACTTGCCAGCGTTTATAGTCTTGATGCGACTATAAAGGCTCTTATCTGCGTCGTAGTTTATCAGCGTTACATTGCAGCCGTATTCACGAAGAGCTGCCGCTGCATACTTGCCGATTTCACGACCGATTTTAAATTCTTGAAAGTTGCCACTACACGCGCCGCTGTCGTAGCCACCTTTTTCATTTTTACCGTGTCCGATAGACATAGCTATGTTCATATTTAATCCTCTCTTTCTATGCTATCTCAAATTATTTATTTTTAGGCGCGGATATTTTCCCGTAGACGATGGGCGATTTAGCAATAAAATTATCGCTTCCCGCTAAAACCTGTATGGCTATCTCGCCGTCTTTCTCTGTTAAAATAGAAGGAATAATATACGATAAAAACTTGCCGTCTACTTTGATATCGCTAACACTTTTTACAGTATCGCCGACAAGAAAATCTATAGAATAAAAGTCTGCGCCTTGTAAGTCTGTTGTGAGCTGAAAAATGAGCTTAGTCGCTTCGTTCTCTCCGGCATAGCCCATATTAAAGCGAGAGCTCCTCCATAAATCGACCATTACTTCTCTCATTAACCCACTTCCTCAAAGTAGATTCCGACTAACTGAGATGGTGTGTAGGCGAGGAGTGTGCCCTGACCGTTGGTATCATCACGGGTACATTTATAAATTTTATCATTTTCTTTATAATAAAGGTCTTTGAAGTAGCGCATATTAACTGCCGCTGTTATAGGATTATCAAGAGTGCCATCTTCTCCGACAGTAATCTTCTCCCGGTGTGCGGGAGTGTTTTCTGGAAACCATGTGGGGTTTGCGGATAACGGATTGTAGCAACGGTAAAGGTCGGCTCCTCTGCGCACAATCGCGTCCCTCGCATAGTCCATATCGCCAGACCACGCCTTATAAAGCATAACGCTCTCAAGCGCTTCGGCATCCGTTAGCTTAGTAAGTACACCATCAAGCTTGGCTCGATATGCTTTTGCCTGCGTCCTCGTCATATATCCGCACCTCCTGTGATGATATCCAGCGCCTCGTCCGCAGATATGTCCTCGGGCGGCTCGGAGGCTGTCCAGATCTGCTTTATCTCGGATTCCGTCTCTGTCCACGACTCGGTGTAATACCCGCCACCGAAGGGGTAATCCGTCGTGATTATCGGCTTGTAGCCGTACTGCAAGAGCAGAACTGGGTCATTCGTGAAGACATCACCCTCATCCGTTTTTATCGGTCTCGGCGCACCACGAAGTTCGCCGTTAACCAGTTTTCCGTATATCATATTTTCACTCCCATGTAAAGCTACCCGTGCCCTGATTGTAT
>CAVKLS010000037.1:0-2433 GCA_963657025.1 bacterium
CGTCCGGACCGTAGGCCTTGTAGCCGTTGTACTTTGCCGGGTTGTGAGATGCGGTGACGTTGATACCTGCATCGCAGCCTAAGTGGCGAACTGCAAAGGAAAGTGCCGGTGTCGGCATAAGCTCGGGGTAGATATAAGCCTTAATGCCTGCTGCTGCCAGAACAGCTGCGGACTCCTCGGAGAATAGAACACCCTTGTTTCTTGAGTCATAAGCGATAGCAACGCTGAGAGGCTTTCCCTCTGTGTTGTGCTTATTAAGGTAGTTTGCAAGGCCCTGAGTTGCTTTGCGGACGGTGTAGACATTCATTCTGTTTGTGCCTGCGCCGATAACTCCTCTGAGTCCTGCTGTACCGAACTCAAGATCACGGTAGAATCTGTCATTTATTTCTTCGGGCTGACCCTTGATTGCCTCAAGCTCCTCGGTAAGATCCTTGTCGTCGAGCTCCTGGGCGAGCCATCTTTCATATTCTGACATTGGTATTACATCCTTTCAAGGTAAGGCTAAATTTGCCTATAATAAGCTTATGTGATTTTGCCTTACAAAATTTTGTCATATAGCAGAAAATGCCACGGTTTGACATTTCGTATATACTATAGAATATCATCATCTTTATGCAAAGTCAATGATATTTGAAGTGGTTGACTGATAAAATATAGCTATTTTTCAGTCGAGTTTTACTATATTTGTGAGAACATAGCCGTCTTTGATTTCAATCGTGCCGAAAGAAGCGCCGTAACCTGAGCATGAGCCCGGATTCATCACGTAAAGTCCGTTCTCATATTTGTTCTCGGCGTAGTGCGTGTGACCGAATAGAAGAATATCCGCTTTGTTTTCTCGAGCCCATTCTTTAATCTCATATTCGCCGTATTTAACGTGAAAAAGATGGCCGTGAGTAAAAGAGATTGATTTGCCCTCAAGGGTAATGTGGTCGGTCGGCGGATAGGAGCAGCTCCAGTCGCAGTTGCCGCAGACGGTCAGAAATTTCTTTTCGGGATTCTCAAGCTTCAACTGCTCAATGTCTCTCCAGCCGTCACCGCAGAAAATGACAACTTCGGCACTTCTCTGCATGGAAAGTGCCTTGCGGGCACGGTAAAGGTCGCCGTGTATATCTGAAAGAACGATAATTTTCAAAAAATCACCTCGGATAAATTTTATTGCAATCGCATGTGTTTTGCGGTTTACTCTCAGTTGTATTTGAGTTTGAATCAGACGGGCGGTCATAGACGGTCTTTTTCTGATTTAACTTTATTAGATTATAATCAAAAAAATGTGTATTTACAATGAAGAACAAAAGGATTATATTTGTTTTATCAAATAATATTTTTCTTATCAGGTTATCTGATGAAAGGTGCGAAGAATATGAAAGAAGTTAAGGAAGTTTATAAAGACCCAAGAGCGGGCTATGAAGAAATGAAGGAGCAAGGCAGAGAAATCACTCGCTTCCGTGTGCATGACGGTGAGGAGGAGTTTAAATCTCATCAGCAGCTGAGACTTCCCCAACCGCCGCTTGTGAAAGAGCCGATGGGAGGAGAGAGAACCAAGCTTCCGATGAATTTTGAGGAGCTTAATCTGAACAGCGACTATGTCTCACTTTGCTTCAACCGCTCATCAAGGCGTGTTTACAGCGGCGAGAGTATGAGCCTGACACAGCTCTCGTTTCTTCTCTGGGCAACTCAGGGAGTGAAGTCGATAAGGGGAAATAATTATGCTACGCTACGAACCGTTCCGTGCGGCGGCGCAAGACACCCGTTTGAAACCTATCTTATCGTTATGAATGTGGACGGACTTAAAGCGGGCAAATATCATTATCTTCCTATGACCAACGAGATTGAATTTCTCGGAGAGGTTGAAAATATGTTTGACACTGTCAAGCAGACGCTTGAGGGACAGTCCTGGGGAGCAAAGGCAAATATCGTGTTCTATTGGTCGATGGTGCCCTACAGATGTGAGTGGAGATACGGCCCCGGAGCACCTGTACACGCACTGGTCGATGTCGGCCATGTCGGACAGGCACTTTACATGGCTTGTGAGGCGGCGGGACTCGGCACATGCGGAATCGGTGCGTTTGATTTTGACCTTTGCGGCGAGCTTTTCGGACTCGACAACGACGAGGAGTACATAGTTTATTCCGAGCCTGTTGGAAAAGTAAAGGACGAGGACAGGGCTAAAGAGGACGATATTTATGCGTTTGTGAAAAATGAACCCGGTGCAAAAACAAATTGATTATTTATACATCAATAATTGAAAGTGCGAATGAACAGTGATACAATAAATATTAGGGCAATTAGCTTTAGCTAACGCCTTCTGATAAAAAGACGGAAAGGAAAAGGAATTATGTCCAGAATTGATAATGTTACTGCAAAAATGAAAGAAGAGGGCTTGACCCAGTTACTTCTCACAGATTCAGATGCTATTTTCTACCTCACGGGGGA
>CAVKLS010000037.1:2488-11022 GCA_963657025.1 bacterium
CACGGGGGAGATGCAGCACTGCGGCGAGAGATTTCTAGGCTTGCTGCTTAAGGATGACGGAAGCTACAAGCTTTTCCTCAATAAGCTTTTTTATAACAACGTGATTCCGCTTGAGGATGTTGTTTATTTTACCGACAACACAAACGGAGCTACTCTTGCAGCCGAATATACCGACCACTCAAAGCCGCTCGGCATTGACAAGAATATGAGAGCGGAGTTTGTTCTTAAGCTTCAGGAGGCGGGCGCAGGCTCATCCTATGTGAACGGCTCGGAGATTGTCGATATGTTCCGTGCAATCAAGGACGAGAACGAGCAGCAGCTTATGATTAACGCTTCTATCCTCAACGATAAGGCTATGCTTAAAATCAAGACCTTCGTCAAGGAGGGTGTAACGGAAATTGAACTTGCAGAGAAGCTTGGTGAGATTTACACGGAGATGGGAGCCGAGGGCTTCTCATTCCCGCCTATCGTAAGCTTCGGTGCACATGCGGCAGACCCGCATCATGAGCCTGACGAAACAGTTCTCACCAAAAATCAGTGCGTTCTGTTTGACATCGGATGCGTCAAGGACGGTTATTGCTCCGATATGACAAGAACCTACTATTTCGGTGAGCCGAGCGAAGAGGAAAAGAAGATTTTCGCTATTGTCAAGAAGGCTAACGAATCAGCCGAGGCTATGATTAAGCCGGGTGTTCGCTTCTGCGACATTGACGCTACCGCAAGAAAGGTTATCGAGGACGCAGGCTACGGCGAGTACTTCACCCACAGACTTGGTCATTCAATCGGCAGAGAGTGCCACGAGCACGGCGATGTAAGCGGAATCAACGAAGCAAAGGTTGTACCGGGCATGACCTTCTCGTGCGAGCCGGGAATCTATCTTCCAGAGAAATACGGCGTAAGACTTGAGGACCTTTGCCTTGTCACTGAGGACGGAGTTAAGATTTTGAATGCCGTTCCGAAGGAAATCGAGGTTATCGGTTAAGCCACAGACAAAACAGACAAAACAAATCTGAGAGAGCAAAAGCTCTCTCTTTTTTTGTTTTTACAGTTCACAAAGCGCCGAAAAAATGATAAAATTTCTGATTGTGGACAAAGTCCGCCAAAGAAAAGAGAAGGAAGAAAAAGTATGCTACAGGACATAGGAAACAGGGTTTATCACAGCGAATATCTGCCTGACAGAAAGGCGTCGGACGAGGATTACCTCATGGTATTCAGGGGCAACGAGCTGCTCATGAATGTAAGCGGTGAGAGTGATATTCCAAGAGTTAAGGATTTAAAAAACACGATTGACAAAGAAAAGCTTATCTATCTTTTTGAGATTTCCGAACAGGGATTTTTTCTTTTTACGGAAAACGAGTTCCCTGAGGAAACGGACATTCTGAAGTATGAGAATCTTCACGCAAAGGTAGAGTTTATGATACCCGACTGGAGATATTTCGGCTGCACGACGGCACTTCATCTGTCGTATTTTTACAGTCACAATAAATTCTGCGGCTGTTGCGGCAAGCCTATGCTTCATTCAAAAACGGAGCGTGCCATGGTTTGCCCCGACTGCGGTAACATCCGTTACCCCGATATGTCGGTTGCAGTTATTGTCGGCGTGAGAAACGGAAACAAGCTTCTTATTACGCAGTATGCCGACTCAAGAAGCGGTTACTATGCGCTTGTCGCAGGATTTATGGAGATAGGCGAAACCCTCGAGGATACCGTTCACCGTGAAGTCATGGAGGAGACGGGCGTTAAGGTTAAAAATCTCAAGTATGTCGGTTGTCAGCCGTGGGGATATTCAAGAAACGTGCTTGTCGGTTTTTATGCCGACCTTGACGGCGACGACCATATAACAAGACAGGAAAGTGAGCTGAAAACAGCCGTTTGGGTGGAGCGTGAGGATATTCCGCTTCGTGAAAACCTTATGAGCCTGACAGCAACCATGATGCAGACCTTCAAGCAGCATAAGGACGAAGAGGCGATAGAACACAGCATCTATGAGGCTAAACCCGATTCGCAAATTTGAATACTTTGAATACAGATTGATACAAAAGGAAACAGGAAGCCGCAGCTTCCTGTTTCCTTTTTTGGAGTATTTAAAATATATCAGTTAATCTGTAATGCCTTCTGTGTAGGAGTTATAAATTTCGGGGTTGATTTCCTTTTCGATAGATTCGTAAACTCCCTTTGCAGCCTCACGGATTTCCTGTCTCATTTCATCGGAAAGCGTGATTATCTGAGTTCCGCTGTCTTCGATTACGGCAATCTTTTCCGCAATTCTCGCATCGGACTGCTCACGTGCATACTCTGTGGCAATCTCTGCCGCCTGAGTGAGAATTTCCTGCTCGTCTTCAGGGAGATCCTTGAAGAAATCATCGTTGACGATGAGGGAGATGAGGTGCGGAAGGTGGTTTGTTTCAACAATGTAATCCTGCTGCTCATAGAGATTGTTCGAGACGATAACCTCGTACGGGTTCTCCTGAGCGTCGATTGTGTGCTGCTGAAGTCCGATATAAACCTCGCTGAAGCTCATAGGCGTCGGGTTTGCTCCGAGAGCTTTCCAGAAAGCAAGGTGGTAGCTGTTCTCCATGGTACGGATTTTCTGACCCTTGAAGTCGGAAAGGCTGTAAACAGGCTTATTTGTGCTCATAACTCTGAAGCCCTGGTCTGCCATACCGAGAAGGTGATATCCGCCTTCTGTGTAAACATCACTGATGAGGCTGTAGAATGTGGGGTCGTCAATCTTCTTGCGGCAATCGTCAAGAGAGTCGAATACGCAAGGCAGGTCAAATACGGCGAGGTCGCTCATAAATGATACCTGAGGAGCGGTGTTCTGAACGATGAACGGAATGTCTCCGTCGGAGCAGGTCTCGAGAAGATCTCTGTCGCCGCCGAGCGTGGAGTTGGGGTAAACCTGAATTTTCATTTTACCGTCGCTGAGCTCCTCGACCTTTTCGGCAAATTTCTCTGCGAAAAGCTGAGTGACGGTGTCCTCGGGGCTTGCCGTTGCAAGCGGCCACGAGTAACGCTGAACTCTGTCACTTGACGAGGAACAGCCCGTCATAGCGACGAGAAATACAAGACTTAATGCAAGTGCCGGAATTTGAAGGAGTAAGCGGCTTTTTTTCTTTTTGTTAAATTTCATGATGTCGTGCCTCCTTACAGAATGCCGATTGAAATTGCGGGGATAAAGGTAATGAGAAGAAGTGCGATGAGGAAGAAGCCTATCATCGGCATGGCTTTCTTTGCTATGTTCATAACGGGGACATCGGTAAGAGAGCTTGCAACGAAGAGGTTGACGCCGATAGGCGGTGTTACAAAGCCGATAGCAAGGTTAACAACCATGATTACACCGAACTGAACAGGATTCATTCCGATAGCCTCCACGATGGGGAGAAGAATCGGAGTGAGAATGAGGATAGCCGGTGTTGTATCCATAACCATTCCGACGATGAGAAGGAAGATGTTCATGATTAAAAGAATTGAAACCGGGCTGTGGAAGTTGTTGAGAATGAACTCGCTGACCGTCTGCGGAACCTGCATGAGTGTGAGAACTCTCGAGAATGCAGTCGAGGCGGCAAGGATGAAAAGTATCGGAGTAAAGGTGCGGATTGCCTCAACGAGTATTCCCCAGATATCACGAACCTTGATGCTCTTGTAAACAAAAAGGCTGATGATGAGTGCGTAGAAAACGGAGATGACCGCAGCCTCTGTCGGAGATGCGACGCCTGTGTAGATGCATCCCAGGATAATTACGGGGCTTAAAAGAGCGAAGAAGCTTTCTTTCAGAACTCGCAAAATACCTTTCTCGTGAAGGGACTTGACCTCGGCGTCGATTTTCTCTCTGTCCTCACCGTAACGCTTGCAGTGATAGATAGCGTAAATCATGAGCAGAGCACCGATCATAAGTCCGGGGACGATTCCTGCGAGGAACAAATCACTTACTGATGCGCCCGACGCCATGCCGTACATGATAAACGGTATGCTTGGGGGAATGATAACGCCGAGTCCGCCCGCAACGGCAACGATAGCCGTTGAGAAGGTCAGGTCATAGCCGAGTGCAGTGAGAATCGGAATCGTCATGCTGCCGACAGCCGCAACGGTTGCTGGGGCAGAGCCCGAAATCGCACCGTAGAAAAGACAGGTGACGATGACGGCACAGGGCATACCTGCGGGTAATTTTCCGAGGAAATATGCAAAGACATCAAATAATTTTTTTGAGATACCGCCCTTTGCCATGATGATACCCGAAAGAACGAACATCGGGACGGCAAGAAGAGGGAAGGAATCAAGACCGCCGAACATGGCACGAATGAGATACTTTGCTCCGACGGTAAAGGACGGGTCAAACACCGACGGAAGCACTGAGGTGATTCCGAGCGTGATGGAAACCGGAACGGCGATGACCAGCAAAGCAACGAATATTAAAAATAAAACTACGACCGGCATTAGCGTTCCTCCTTGTTGGATTTCTTGATTGTCTTGACGCGGTTGTCTATGCCTGCCTCAATTCCGTTTTCAAGCGAAACCTCCGAGTTTGCCTCGATGAAGGACTCGGGTGTGTTTCTCTCGGGATGTGCGGGGTCAAAGACGTTTTCGCCGCGAGCTACTCTGAACTCGATTATCCAGCGCTGTAAAACTCTGAAAGCAACAAGAATGAAGGAGAAAAGCGGTGCTGCCTGAATATAATACATGGGGATACCGCATGCGGGAGATAACTGACCGCTGTGCACGGATGACATCATGTAGGAATAGGCAAAGGGAATCATGTAGACGAAAAAGATAAGCTCGAAGGTATGGTTGACAACCTTGAAGATAGCCTTTCCTCTTCGGGGGAAAATCGCAACGAACTGCTCGATTTTGATGGAAAGACATTTTTTGCTGCAATAACTTACACTGAGGAATCCGCTCCAGATAAATAAGTATCTGGTAAGCTCCTCGCTCCAAGACAGGCTCATTCCGAGAATATATCTTGAAAATACCTGTATTCCCATGATGAGCGTCATGGCGATAAGGAAGACAACGAGGATGAATTCCTCGAGGTTCTCGTCCAGCCAATGAAGTATTTTTTTCATGAGGGGGCTCCTTTGTAAAAAAATTAACAATCGATGACAAAGAAATCATCGGCATCTCTATTATAAATAAAAATACCGATGATTTAAAGAAGCAAATTGATTTTTTGTTCTAAATGACGAACAATTAATTACATAGCGTTGTGGAGAAGTCCAAGAACTGTGTTAAGATCATTTACTCCCATCTGTCCCGGTGCACTTGCCTTCTTAGCTGCACCGAATGTCATGGAGGAACCGAAGACCTCGCCGCAAAGACGGCTGATAACGCCTGTGCCGGCTATGGACATTGTGATGATAGGACGGTCAGCGTAGTTTGTTGTCATCTCCTCTGTTGCTGCGAGAAGTGTGAGAACATCCTTCTTGCTCTGAGGCATAACGGCAATCTTAGGAATATCAGCGTTCATATCCTGCATCTTGCGCAGACGGTAGATGATGTCTGCCTTAGCCGGAGTCTTGAAGAAGTCGTGGTTGGAAGCGATAACCTTGACGCCTGCTGCGTGAGCACCGTCGATAATCTTCTTGACAATCTCGTCGCCTGTGAAGATTTCTACGTCTACGAGGTCAACATAGCCTGTCTGAGCAGCCTTGATGTTGAGCTCTGCGTAAGCCTCGGGCTCGATAGCCTTTTCGCCGCCCTCCTTGGAGGTACGGAATGTCATGAGAAGCGGAATGTTTCCGAGTGTCTCACGAAGGTCCTTGAGGACATCCTCAACCTTAGCAAAATCAAATACGCCTTCGAACCAGTCTACACGCCACTCGACAACGTCGATTGGGATGGAGTGGAAGGTCTTAGCCTCTGAAATAATATCTTCCTTTGTTACGCCTACGATAGGTACGATAATCTTTGGTGCGCCTGCACCGATTTCTACATCACGAATTTTAACTGTGTTCATGATAGTTTCCCTTTCTTAACAAGAACTGAATGAAATTGGGTTAAACAATAGATACTTTGTATCGATTAATTCGATTATACAATCAATTATCCTTTTCTGCAAGCTCTACCATCTTCTTATAACGAAGATTTACGAAGAGGCCGAGAACAACGCCGATAGCTGTGAGAACGATGTTCATTGTCATAACAGCGGAAGGCTGCATCTTGGAAGCTGCTGTGAGGATTGTGTAGTTGCAAAGTGATGATGCAATCATAACGAGAGCTGTAACGGTACCCTTGATTTTCGGGAAGAGCATGTTGCAAACAGAAGTAGCAATCTGGAGAAGTCCGCCTGCGCCTGCCCAGCCGATGATGAATGCGCCTGCAATCATGAGGGTCTGAGTCTGACCGACCAAAACAACGATGAGTGTTACAAGGCAGATTACAGGGTAAGCAACGATGAATCTTACGTCCTTGATTTTCTTTGTGAGAAGAGCTGTGACAACAAGAGCGATGAGGGTACCTGCAGAGTAATATGTCTGCATGATGGACGGGTTCTCCCAGCCGACATTTGTCTTAGCGAAGTTCTGAGCGCAGTTGAGCCAGAGCTGGAATGTACCTGTGCATGTGAATCCGATGAGGATCATAGCGATGGACTCAAAGGAGAAGTGAGTGTGCTTCAAGCTCTCGATGAGACCTTCCTTCTTGCCTGCTGCCTTCTGGTCTGAGTCCGGAAGCGGGAAGATGAATACGAGAACGAAGAGAACAGCGTAGATGATACCGCAGCCGATGAAGAGACGGTTGTAAGAGGTAAGACCGGAAGCAGTTGTTGCAACTGTTGCACCGAGAACGAATGGGAGAAGCATCTGAGCGATAGCGATGAAGAACTTGATTCCCATTGTAGCAACGCCGGGAGCCTTGTAGATGATTTCTGTAACGCCCGGATAGATACCTGTGTCGAGGAATGAGTTTGCGATACCGCCGATGACAGCGCAAACATAAGCAATCTGGTAGCCGCCGTGTGTGCCTGCGTTAAATGCAAGAGCGATACCGATGAGGTAAACTGCATAGGAAGCACTTCCGATTGCTGTTGAAATTCTTCTGCCGAGCTTATCGGAAAGAGGACCTGCGAAAGGAAGAGCGACCAAACGGCCTAATCCGAGAGCAGCGGAGATAGCTGTGATAGCCATTGCCTCTACGCCCCAGGAAGCTGCGAGAGCCTCTTTGATGACTGCCTGACCGAGAATTGAGCATCCGACACCATGGATGAAATAGTTCAAGTACATAATAAGCGCACTTGGAAGATATTTCTTGTTCATTTTTAACTCCTTACCCTTTAACAATACGGGTTTTAAATATATTTTTTGTTCTGTCACAAACAAATAACCGTGCCACTTTCGTGAACTCTGTTAAAAAAATAACATTTCGGTTTGATATTATTTTAACAGGTACAGCCTATGTAGTCTAATGCTTTTATGATTGAAAAACAATACATTGAATGTATCAATCAAATATGTTATTATAAAATCACGGTAATTTAAAAATCAAGAATCATACACAAACAATACACTCTAAGAAAACTCCGGGAATATTATTCAACACATAACCGAAAGGAATGAGGCTTGTGACCTTAAATCAGATTTTATATTTTCAGAAGGTGGCTCAGCTTGAGAATTATCATCAGGCGGCGGATGAGCTTTATATCTCGCAGCCGTCGCTGAGCCGTTCGATAGCTTCGCTGGAAAGCGAGCTGGGCGTCACGCTTTTTGAGAAAAAGGGCAGAGGAATAGAACTCACCAAGGCCGGAAAGCTCTTTTTGGAGCATGCCGACAAGATTGCCGAGGACTGTGATATTGCCGTCGGAAAAATGAAAGAAATTTCTGTGGACGGCGGTAAAATCGACATCGGATATATTTTTCCGCTTGCCGGACATTACATACCGCATAAGGTAAGAAAATTTTTAAACATAGAAGAAAACAAGAATGTTGTCTTTAACTTCTATCAAAATCACACTCCCGCCATTGCCGAGAAAGTAAGAACGGGAGAGATTGACATCGGCTTCGGCTGCTATCTCAACGACAAGGACATGGAATTTTTCCCGCTCAGCGCTCAGGAGCTTGTTATAATCACTCCGAAAAATCATCCGTTGTCCGATATGAAAGAGGTTCCGCTGTCGGTTCTTAATCAGTATCCCATAATCGGCTACGAGCCTGCTTCGTGGATGGGAACTTATGAGAAGCATCTTTTTAAGAAGTATCAGCTTACTCCGAATATGGTGGTCGAGTGCCCCGATGAATATTCTCTCGTGTCGCTTGTACGGGAGAATTTCGGAATTGCGCTCATGCCAAGAACCGATATTCTCGATTCTTCGAGGGATATATGCATACTGAAAATCAAGGGTCTTGAAATTTACAGACAGGTATTTATGTTCTGGATGAAGGGACGTTACCGTCTGCCCGCCGCCGAGCGTTTCATAAGGTACATGAAGAAGCAGCAGGAGGCAGGTGCGAATGATACCGAAAATGTATCAAAACTTTATCTAAAGGATATTGTTAATTTTTACACAAAGAGTGTATGATAAAACTGTCACAAGCAAGTAATGC
>CAVKLS010000038.1:0-10956 GCA_963657025.1 bacterium
TAATACAGTTTTATAATGAAAACTGTATGAATTATTATAAGACTTTTGTTCCTTTGTGTCAAGGTACGACACTTTTGCTCTCAAGTGAGACACAAGTTCAAAAACCGTGATTTTAATCGGTTTTTTATGAATATTCGGTGAGTTTGTTTTCTTGAACGCTAAAAAATATTGTGCATATTCTTTAGTTAACCGTCATTTCTCCTCTCAAATCCGTACCCATAAGGCGCTTGATCTCGTCCTTGTCGTCCGTCTTGCTGAAAAGATAGTAAAGCTTTGTGACGGCAGCCTCGGCGGAAAGATCCGAGCCGTTTACCGCTCCCGCCGCTTTCAGTCCCGAGCTCACCTCATACGTTCCGAGCACCGCTCTTCCCCTTAAGCACTGAGTGCAAACCGCTATAACCGTACCGTTGTCGGCAGCCTTCTTCAGCACGGGAATGAGTGCCTCATCGTACTGGGGAACGTTTCCCGCACCGAAAGCCTCCAAAACAAGACCCTTGAGCGATTCTGTCATTATTCCCTCAAACAAACTGAACTGAATGCCGGGGAAAACCTTCAGAACCGCTATCGGAATGTGCTCAGCTAAAGGCGTAAAGCTAAAATTCTCTCCCGCTGCTCTTATGGCAATATCGTTGTATCTTATATCGATACCTAATGTAGCAAGATGCGGATAGTTCGGAGAATCGAACGCTATCATCTCGTCGGCAGAAATCTTAGTACTGCGGTTTCCTCTGAGCAGAACTCCGCCGAAGCAAAGGCAAACCTCTGTGCAAATTCCCTGTGCGGCAATTATTGCGGCTGAGATGATATTATCGTGAGCGTCGCTTCTAATTCCCCCGATAGGAATCTGCGAGCCTGTCAAAACAACAGGCTTGGAAAGCCCCTCAAGCATGAACGAGAGTGCCGATGCGGTGTAAGCCATGGTGTCAGTTCCGTGGAGAATGACAAAGCCGTCGTAATTATCATAGTTCTCGGCTACGATTCTGCCTATTCTGTTCCATTCCTTTGCACTGACATTTGATGAATCGAGAAGCGGCTCGAATTCTATCAAATCCCAATCTGGCATACCCTGACGTGAGAGGTCGGGAATTCTCTGCATCTCGTCATGCAGATAACCTTTTTTGGGCTTGTAACCCGATTCGCTCTCAATCATACCGATTGTTCCGCCAGTATATATAAAGCATATTTTTTTATTCATAAATAATTTCCTTTCGGCAAAAGCCTGATTCTCAATCCTTGATTTTCTCGAGAATTTCTTTGTATCTCGAAATTATCACGTCATAATTCTCCCTTAAGTGGGGGAAAATACAATTAGTGCAGTCCTTTATCCCGTTTTCTCTGTAGACAAAATTTCCTTTACATTCTCTTCCAAGCGCATACAGCGGACAGTAGCAGAAAAGACAGTTGAAGTTATTTTCGTCCGCTCCCTTGTGACACGGGAAATATTCACATTCCTTGTGTGAAAAATAGGAATAATTCTTACTCAATCAAATCAGCTCCTTGCAAGCAAAAATGATACCACAAAGCCTTGCCGTTTAGCAAGCTGCGGTATCATTTTATTGACAATATTTATGTGCACATGCGCCCGTTTTATGCGTCTGAGGTTATCGAATAGCCTATGCCGCGAACAGTCTTGATGCACGAGCCCATATCGCCGAGCTTCTGGCGAATGGTTTTTATGTGCATATCAACCGAGCGTGACTCACCCTCGAAGTCCTGCCCCCATACGGCACGCATGATGGCATCTCTCGAAAGAACTATGTTTTCATTCTGCATAAGGTATCTGAGAAGCTCATATTCCTTGAGAGTGAGGACGATATTTTTATCGTCCACTCTCACGCAGTGGCGGTCACGATCGAGAATAACACCGCCAACCTGGAGCTGTCTTGTTTCGGCTCTTGCACTTCTTCTCATTATCGAACGGACACGCGAGAGAAGCTCGAGCACGGAGAAGGGCTTCTTTATGTAGTCGTCCGCCCCCTCGTCAAGTCCCTTTACCATATCCATCTCGGTCGACTTAGCAGTAACCATTATGACAGGGATATTACGGGTCTTGAAGTCCTCTCTCATTTTCTTGATTATCTCGTAGCCGTCCTCATCGGGAAGCATAATATCGAGCAAAACAAGGTCGGGGACAATCTCCTCAAGTCTCTTGTAAAACGTACTTGCCCTATCAAAGGACTGAACCGTATAATTGCTGTTTTTCAGTGCAATTTCTTCTATTTCTCTTATACTGGTATCGTCCTCAACTATATATACTAATGCCATAATAAATTCCTCTTTTCGTTATGGCAGGACATAGGCATTCTTCAGCTTTCTGTAGCTCTCCTTAAAGCTCGGGTCACTGTTCTTGATGGTTGCGTCAAACTGATGCATATCCATGATATCGGCAGGAATTTCGATGAGCGCAACGGCAATATTCTTGCAGTGATCGGAAACTCTCTCGTAGTTGGTGAGAATATCCTCAAGGACAAGTCCCGCCTCGGTGGAGCACTTTCCGTTTCTAAGTCTTGCGACGTGTCTCTGCTTGATTTCAAGCACGAGGTCATCGATAACCTCCTCGAACGGCTCGATATCCTCTGCCTCCTTAGAATTGAGCGTATCGAAAGCGTCCGTTGTCATTGACACAATATCAAAAACCGCCTTGCTGAGAATTCTCAATTCCTGCATACCCTTGTCAGTAAGGGACAAACCGTTCTCGGACAGGCTCTCGGCAGAGTATGTAAGGTTAATTGCATGGTCGGAAATTCTCTCGAAGTCGCTTATCGAGTGAAGAAGAATGGAAAGAAGATGGCTGTCCTGAGTATTGAGCTCACGACCTGAGAGTTTAACAAGATATGAGCTTAATTTATCCTCATAGCTGTCCACAAGCTGTTCAAGTCTGATGACCTTATCCGCCTTTTCCTTGGTGTAATCCTTCATGGTCTCCATTGCGAGCACAATAGCCTCCTGAGAGAACTTGGACATATCAACGACAGCGTTCTTGCAAAGTTGCATAGCAACAGCCGGTGTCTCGAGGAAACGCTCATCGAGTGCGGCAAGGCTCTTCGGTGCGCCGTCGCTCTCCTTGTCATCTTCCTTGTCTCTGACAGTGAGAGTTGCAAGCTTAACGAGCAAATCAGAGAACGGGAACCAGCAAACCGCACATGCAATATTGAATATACTGTGGACAACTGCAATTCCTGCTGCTCCTGCTGTTTCGTTCAGGAACGCAAAATCCATGAAGCTGTTCAGAGCGTAGAATACAGCCATGAACACGATTGTTCCGATAAGGTTGAAGTAAAGGTGGATAAATGCCGCTCTCTTTGCGTTCTTGTTTGCACCGATAGCGGAAATCATGGCTGTGATACATGTACCGATGTTCTGACCCATGATAATCGGAAGTGCAGTCGAATATTTTACCACGCCCGTGATGCAAAGTGCCTGGAGAATACCGACCGAAGCTGACGAGGACTGAATGACAGCAGTCAGGACAGCACCTGCGAGCATACCGAGAATCGGATTTGAGAACTTGAGAAGAAGATTGGTAAATCTCGGATCGTCCTTAAGCGGCGAAACGCTGTCGCTCATGGTCTCCATTCCGAACATAAGAACCGCAAAGCCAAGAAGAATGTTACCGACAATCTTCTTTTTACTGCCGTCCTTGCTTGTCATGGTGAGAACAACACCGATGAGTGCAAGAACAGGCGAGAACGAGCTCGGCTTGAGCATATTGATAAAGATATTGTCTCCGCTGAGGCCGCTGAGTGACAAAATCCAAGATGTTACAGTCGTACCGATGTTAGCACCCATGATAACGCCGACCGCCTGAGTCAGTCTCATGATGCCTGAGTTTACAAAGCCGACAACCATAACAGTCGTGGCTGATGAGGACTGAATTACCGCCGTAACAAATACACCGAGCAAAACGCCCATTATACGTTTTTCCGTAAGCTTTTCGAGAATCTTCTCAAGCTTTCCGCCCGAGAGCATGACCAGACCGTCACCCATGGTGTTCATTCCGTAAAGGAAAAGGGCGAGTCCGCCAAGCATCGTCAAAACTCCGAATATATCCATGTTAAATAAATACCCCCTTCAGTATTTTACGGTTTGTATGTTAAAGGGGTTTTGTAAAGACTAATCGTAGCTTATGTAAAGTCTGTGTAAAATTTATGCGATTTACATACTTTTTACAATACTGTGATTTCAATCTTTACAATAGGATATTATTGTTGATTCAAAGGAGTGATAACTATGTCTGAAATCAATAAAATCTGGAATCTTATCGATAACAAGCAAATTAAAACCGAAAACAAATACCGTCTTGCCTTTCTCGTATTCACTGTAATTTCCGCAATTCTGGGAGCTCTTGTCTGGCTTATAATCGGTCAGAGAATTTTACCGGGGATTGATAACGCATTATGCTTCATCGGCTTACCCGCTGTTCTCTCCTGGCTCTTTGTGTTCATCTACTCGTGCAATCATTCGTTCAGATAATTTTTTAAGTAAAGCTATTTATTTTGCCTAAATCCATACCGTAATACAAAATCCCGACCCGTAAATTTGCGGTCGGGATTTATGTTTTGATTAATCGTTTGCCTGGGCGGGAATGTCTCCCACACCGTTTAAAATAACTGTCGGCTGGTACGCATAAGTACTCGGAGTTTTTCTGTCGGATACACCGCTCAATACAAGAACCGTGTCAACGCCGCTCTCCGTGCCCGCTATTATATCGGTATCCATTCTGTCACCGATGATAACAGCGTCCTCAGAGTGGCATCCGAGAAGCTTCAAGCCCGTTCTCATCATAAGCGGATTTGGCTTTCCGCAGAAATATGCCTGCTTGCCCGTAGCCATTTCAACGGGAGCGACAAGTGCTCTGCACGAAGGCATTATACCGTTTTCAATGTTGCCCGTGACATCGGAGTTTGCTCCGATAAGCTTGGCGCCGTCAAGCACGAGATTCACTGCTCTTGTCAGTGTATCGAGAGAGTAGCTTCTTCCCTCGCCCATTACGACATAGTCGGGGTTCACATCATTCATTGTGATTCCCGCATCGTAAAGAGCATTGAGAAGACCTGCCTCGCCGATAACATAAGCGG
Organism: bacterium; assembly: GCA_963657025.1. Classification (GTDB taxonomy): domain Bacteria; phylum Bacillota; class Clostridia; order Oscillospirales; family Acutalibacteraceae; genus SIG603. The sequence continues at coordinate 5,079 of CAVKLS010000038.1, forward strand.
AACATCCCGGTGCCTGAGCCTTCAAAAACTCAGCCGTAGCAAGTGCGCTTGTATAGAAATGATCCTCAGAAACGCTTACACCCATTCGCTCGAGCTTCTGCTGAAGCTCCTTCGGAGTCATTCCGCTGTTGTTGGTTAGAAAAAGAAATTCCTTTTCGTTTTCCTGAAGCCACCTGATGAATTCAGCCGCACCCGGTAAAATCCTGTTTCCGTGATATATAACTCCGTCCATATCACAGATAAATCCCTTTTTCTCTTTAAAATTTATCTTCAAACTTAGTCCTTTCGATCGTAACGGTCGTCAACGGAGAAGATAACCCATTCTGCGATGTTGGTTGCGTGATCGCCTATTCTCTCGAGATACTTATTAACCATAAGCAAATCGGCAGCCGTCTCTGCGTGCTCGGGAGTCTTCTGCATAACCTCTATAAGCTCGCCCTTGACCTTAATGAACAAATCGTCGACTATATCATCGTGGTCAATGACCTTCTGAGCCTTGTCTGCGTCCTTTTCAACATATGCCTCAACAGCCTTGAGGAGCATGAGGATAACCTCGGCGCTCATCTTGCGGATATTCTCGGCATTTACCTTATTGATGCTGTCGGGCATCATAACCGTGAGCTCGGAAATATCAGCTGCCTGATCTCCGATTCTCTCCATATCAGTAACCATCTTCATGGCTGCGGTGATGTTTCTCAGATCGTGAGCAACGGGCTGCTGCTGAACTAAAAGCTGGAAGCAGATATTCTCAATCTTCTTCTGCTCGTGGTCAACCTGCTCGTCGTCCTTCATAATCTGCTTTGCTTTCTCTATGTCCTGATTGAAAAGTGCGTCCAGAGCATTCTGGATAGCCTCTTCAATCATATTGCCCATGTGAACCATTTCCGTGTTGAGTGAGCGGAGCTGTTCATCAAATTTAGTTCTCATTTTTCTCTCCTTACCTTAAATAGTATTAGCCGAATCTACCCGTGATGTAATCCTCTGTGCGCTTATCCTCAGGATAAGAGAAGATCTGCTTTGTCTCGCCGAACTCTACGAGGTCACCAAGAAGGAAGAATGCTGTGTAATCGGCAACACGGACTGCCTGCTGCATGTTATGTGTAACAATTACAACTGTGTATTTCTTCTTGAGCTCCTCCATAAGGTCCTCGATTTTGGAGGTGGAAATCGGGTCGAGCGCACTCGTAGGCTCGTCCATAAGAAGGACGTCAGGCTGAACAGCCAATGCTCTTGCAATGCAGATTCTCTGCTGCTGACCACCTGATAAGCCGAGTGCCGACTTCTTTAGTCTGTCCTTAACCTCGTCGAAAATCGCAGCACCGCGAAGGCTCTCCTCGACTATTCTGTCGAGCGTCTTTCTGTCCTTGATGCCGTGAACTCTCGGGCCGTAAGCAATATTGTCATAAATGCTCATTGGGAACGGATTCGGCTGCTGGAAAACCATTCCAACCTTCTTACGGAGAATTGTGGTATCAACTCCGGGAGCATAGATATCCTCACCGTCAAGAAGAACCTGACCTTCAATTCTGCAGTTGTCGACCAAGTCGTTCATTCTGTTGAGAGTTTTGAGAAACGTTGACTTGCCGCAGCCGGAGGGACCTATGAATGCCGTGACGGCATTCGGCTTAATCTCCATATTTATTCCCTTAAGAGCGTGGTTCTCACCGTAATAGAGGTTGAGATTCTTAACGCTGATTTTAGACTTTTGTTCCATATTATTTTTTCCTCGTTACATCAAATTTTGCGGCTAAACGCTTAGTTCCAAGATTGATTAAGAATACAAGTATGAGAAGTACGACAGCGATTCCGAATGCCGTGCTGAAATCTCCTTCACTCGTTGCCGATAAGTAAAGCTGAGTGGTGAGCGTACCGCCCGACTGGAAAATCTTTGAGAATACAGCGGCAAAGGACTTTGGAAGTGCCTTTGAGCTGCCTGCCGTGAAGAGGAGAGCCGCAGACTCACCGACTATTCTTCCTATTGCGAGGATAACACCCGTGATGATACCGGGCATAGCGGACGGAAGAAGAATTGTTCTGATTGTGTGCCATTTGCCCGCACCGAGACCGACTGCACCATGGCGGTATGAATTAGGTACGGTTTTGAGTGCCTCCTGAGTGTTTCTTGTGATGAGCGGAAGAACCATCAGAATGAGGGTCAACGCACCTGTGAGGAGGGAATAGCCAAGCTTTAAGGTCTGACCGAAGAACATCATACCGAACAAACCGAAGATGATGGACGGAATACCCGAAAGAGTCTCTGTTGCAAACTCGATGATATTGACAAGCTTGCCCGGCTTCGCATACTCATTTAAGTAGATTGCGGCGCCGACGCCGACAGGAGCGGCGATAATCATAGTGAGAATAACTATAAGTAATGTGTTTACTATGTTACCCGCAATACCTACCGTGCCCTTTCTGACGGATGTGACCGTTGTCAAAAAGCTCCAGTTGATACTGCTTACGCCTTTTACGAGAACATAGATGATGATTGCCGCCAAAAGGACGACCGTGAATGCCGCACTAAGATATATTAAGAAGTAAAGAATGGCGTCAGTAGGCCTTTTTTTCGCCTTTGTCAGGGAATTTTCTTTATTCATGCTCTGCTCCCTTTCTCAGCTTCTGTAAAATTAAATTAATAATCATGATGAATACATAAAGTACAAGTCCTACGGTGAAAAGAACCTGTCTGTGAGTTCCCTCGGCATAACCCATCTCACTGACGAGCTGTGTTGTGAGGAATCTTACGGAGTTGAACGGAAGCGGCATATTTACCGAACCGCCCGCAACCATGTTGATAGCCATTGCTTCGCCGAGCGCTCTGCCGATACCGAGAACGACACCTGTCATAATACCTGACTTTGCCGCAGGAATTGTGACCTTGAAGATAGTCTGGATTTTGCTTGCGCCGAGTGCGAGTGAAGCCGCACGAAGGTCTTTTCCGACAGAACGGATTGACGATGCGGAAACATTGACAACAGTCGGCAAAATCATTATCGCAAGAACGATGATGGCGGAAAGCATATTTGAGCCGCCCGTGAACTGATGTGTGCTTGAACCCGCAAAAATAAGCTTTTCTAATTTATACATAAGCGGGTTAAGAAGCATAAGACCCAAAAGACCGTAGATAACGGAAGGAATAGCCGCCAGGAGCTCAACCGCAGGCTGAACCACAGCTGCCAATTTTTTATGAGAGATTTCTGTTAAGAAAACCGCTGTTAAAAGTCCGATCGGGACACCGATTAAAATGCTTACGCCCGTACCGACCAGGGACGAGAGTATAATATAAAGAATACCGTACTGGGGTTCATCAGCCGTAGGCTTCCATACAGTTCCGAATAAAAGCTCGGAAACTCCGACTTTCGAGAAAGCCGGAGCACCTTTAGCAATCATGTAAATTGTAATGGAACAAACGGCAAAGATTGAAACGACTCCGCAAATTATGAAGATTACCTTAGCTATGGATTCTACGGCATTCAGCTTTGCTTTTTTGTTCATATTCTGCTCCTCTTTAAGTAGCCTCTAACTTATTTTACTGAGGAAGGATGAGACCGAGGTCTGAGATAACGCTCTGACCCTCATCAGACTCGATATAGCTGAACCATGTCTGAACGAGTTCGCTCTGCTCGCTGATTTCGCCCATTGTAGCCATAACGAACGGTCTTGAAAGGAGATAGTCGCCTGCGAGGATGTTTGCCTCTGTTGCCTCTACATCGTTGAGAGATACTGCGTTAACGGAATCGTCAACAACATCGAGAGATACATAACCGATAGCACCAGGAGTTGAAGCAACCTTAGCAAGAACAGCACCTGTGGAGTCAAGCTCCTGAGCATATGCGCACTTGTCGTCAACTTCCAAGAGCTCCTCGAAAGCTCCTCTTGTACCGGAACCTGCCTCACGGCCGATAACTACAATGTTCTCGTCATTTCCGCCGAGCTCTTTCCAGTTTGTGATCTCGCCTGTGTAAATCTTTGCGAGCTCCTCTGTTGTGAGGTTTGTTACTGTGTTGTCTGTATCTGTGATAACTGCGATACCGTCGATAGCTACGATGTTCTCAACTGCGCCCTTAGCCTTCTCGTCGTCTGTAAGGCTTCTGGAGGAGTCACCGATATCAACGCTGCCGCTTGTTACGGACTCGATACCTGCGCCTGAACCTGTGTATTCAACTGTAACTGTTACATCCGGATAAGCTTCCATGAAAGCCTCGCTCATTGCCTCACAAAGCTTCTCCATTGAAGTTGAACCTGCAAGAGTGATTGTACCGGAAACATTAGCGTCCTTTGTTGTTGTCTCAGAGCTTGCTGTGCTTGAAGCACTTGAAGCTGTGCTCTCTGAAGATGCTGTGCTGCTCTCAGCTGTGGATGAGCTTGAAGAGGAGCTGCCTGAGCAAGCTGTCATGCTGCCTGCAATCATGAGTGCTGCAACGCCTGCTGCCATTATTCTTTTTACTATCTTGTTCATTTTTGAACCTCCGTGTGATTTCTAATTAATTTCGTCTTTCTTAATCACAAGTAGGATGATACCCTCTTTATGTAAAATCTATAATCACGCTAATGTATAATCTATGTAAAATCCTTGCGACCGAAAAAACACAAACTTCACAAAGCTGCACCGTCTTCTTTGTGTAAAAAGCCTATAAAAATCGCATAAAATACGGCTTTACACAGGCTTTTTACGTGATATACTTATTTAAATGAAATGTTAAATTAATTTTCTTTATAAGTAAAATCAGGAGTTGAATGTAAAAAATGTCAAACAGAAGTGAAATTTGCGAGCTCATGAATATGTGCATGCTTGCAGACGAACACGGCAATGTTCTTGCCGAATATAAGGTGCGTCCTGATATCGAGGGTTACATCTTCCCCGGCGGTCACGTGGAAAAAAGAGAATCCGTTACCGATTCCGTTATTCGTGAAATGTACGAGGAAACGGGACTCACTGTCGAAAACCCCACCCTGTGCGGAGTGAAGCAGTGGATAAACCCAGACGGCTCAAGGGGAATTGTTTTCCTTTATAAAGCAAGCAAGTATCACGGTCAGCTGAAATCCTCGAGAGAGGGCGTGGTTTCCTGGATACCTCTTGAAGAATTCAAAAAGAAAGAATCTCTCTGGTATATGCACGAAACGCTGGAGGTTATCCTCGACGATAATCTAAGCGAGCTTTTTCAGTCGGGAACGGACGAAACCGCACAAATCAAAATAGAATAAAACAAAAAATCCTCGAAACAGTCATTATAAAACCGTTTCGGGGATTTTCTTTTCCGGGCAAGTGCTCAGAATATATTTTGGGTGTGCGTCCCGTTGTAAGCTAAAGTATCTGCTTAAGTTCTGAGCGGCTGCGAAAAGAAAGGTTATTAGGTTCAGGAAGATTTTACCGTGCAGCCGTCATCAGACTTAAGCTTTCACTATGAAACTTGTTTTCTTTATTAAGCCGCCGCTTTCTTCTCTCCCTCGGGAAATATTATCTTATTTACGAAGAAGAATATGACCATTGATACGCCGCCGTTGAGAACCGTTGTGCCGATGTTATAGACAAAATCTGGCACAAACATACCTGCAACGGCAACCCATATGCAGTTTATCGAATTTACTATACAGGTGATTATGCAGAAAGCTACGATATACCAGCCGATTTGCTTGGCTAAGCTTCCGTTGCTTCTGAACACAAGATTTCTCTGAATGGGGAAATTTATCATCTCACCGATTACCATTGCCACGAGGTATGCGCAAAAATACGGCAAGCCACCGTGTGCGGCATCGTAGCCCAGAATATTCCACTTGAAGGTTTCTCCGAACAGCGTCACATCTGTTCCCGGCCAGCCGAAGTCAACCACAGGCAAGGCGCTGAAAAGCTTTGGCAAAAACTGAAGCAGAAGATACT
>CAVKLS010000039.1:0-4459 GCA_963657025.1 bacterium
CTATTGCATAGATATTAGTTATTGTAACACTAATCGGAAACAACTTCAAATACTTTGTACCGCAAAACACGGTAATTTACAAAAATTTCGGATTTTTACCATTAAACGCACACGAAACGGTCAAGCTCTCATAGGGTATTTTTGCACAAAAATTGTGTTTGGCAAATCAGATTTCAGCCGCTCGATTTCGCTTTGCGGTTTCCACGGAGTTTTTATCGGTTTTCAAGAATTTTCGTGGATAACTCGTTGAAAAAGTTGAAAACTTGAGCCAAAAACCGCATTTTACCGCCTTTTTGAAATGTTGAAAACAGTTTTCCACAGAATTCTTCAACATTTCAAGATGTCCAAATCACCCAAAAAACGATAAAATGTTCGTCCTTTAATTCGTGTCAAACAAATCTTCATACACTATATATTGATTCCTCGTTTCTGTCAAATTGTACAAATAGTTTTGAGGGCATGTTTTTCAACTTCTTCACCGAGTTTTTAACAATTTTGAATTTTTCTCTGTTGAATTCAGTCAATTGCTGCCGTTTCACCTCTAACATTTCCACCGTCCCCAAGTTTTCACTTTATGTTTTTGCAGTCCTGTGCTATACTTTCTTCAAATAACGAGGCGGCTTTATCAACAAATTCACAGAGTTATCCACACGAGGTTAAAATAAGCATCACGAAAATATGCATGTGGAAAACTCAATTTCAATCAAAAGCCCTCTTTGTTTTTTCGATTTACCACACCACTTCCGAGGACGAAAATTTTCATGTCAAACAACTACGATAACATCATTATAAATGAAACCGAAAACAGCATAACCGTAAAAAAGCTTTTCGATTTGGCACAAACCCTCGATTGCGGTCAGGCATTCCGCTGGACTGAAAACTCAGACGGCTCGTGGAGCGGTGCCGCATTCGGAAAAGCCCTCACTCTGTCAGCCGACAACAGCTCAATCACATTTCACTGCGACAAAAACGACTTCGAGAGCATTTGGTACGATTACTTTGACCTTGCGACCGACTACGACGAAATAAGAAGCCGACTTTCACTCATTTCCCCCGTGCTTAAGGAAGCCGCCGACTATGCTCCCGGCATCCGCATATTGAAGCAAGACCCGTGGGAAGCGGTCTGCTCGTTCATCATCTCCCAGAACAACAACATTCCGAGAATAAAAGGAATTATCGCAAGGCTGTGCGAGAATTTCGGCGATAAAATCAGCGGAACAGATTTCTTTTCGTTTCCGAGTGCCAAAAAAATCGCAAGTCTCAGCGAGGAGGATTTAGCCGTAATCCGAAGCGGTTTTCGTGCAAAATATATCCTTGCGGGTGCAAATGCCGCATTGAAAGACGGTTTTTTGGAATCGATGTACACCTTGCCGATAGATGAAGCGAGGAAAAAAATCAAAACGGTCAAGGGAATCGGGCCAAAAGTTGCCGACTGCGCTCTTCTGTACGGATTTCACCGAACGGAATGCTTTCCCGTGGATGTCTGGATGAAAAAAGCCATGGAAAAGCTTCTGCCCGATGTTGACCCAAGTATTTTCGGAACAGACGCGGGAATAGCCCAGCAATATATTTTCCATTACAGCAGAATGCACCCCGAGCTTTTCTGAGTTTTTGCAGCTTGGATTGGACTTTTTCCGAATATCGGAGTATACTCTTGTTGAATTTGATGTTCACCTTATTTTCAAATTAGCAAGTTACAATTAGTTTAGAAGAGATTTTCAAAATCTCCGAGAAAGGATTTTTCACCATGTACGAACAAAGCAAAATTAAAAAATATTCACTCAAGGCAGTTGCTCTTTGTCTTATGCTTGCAACGCTCTCCCTCACTCTTGCGGGATGCTCAAAAATGAGCGAGCCGACGGACGGTGACTTCATGCTTGCCTGCGACAGTGCGGGACTGAGTGCCGTTTCCCAGTCAACATCGGGAACAGACCAGGAACACATGGATAAGCTTTATGTCGCTCAAAACGATAACGATGTAATCGAGTTCATCCAGTACGACAACGAAACAAGTGCAAGCGAGCTTTTCGCAACCATCGAGAACAGCATCTCTAACAGCTCCGCAAATGTCGAAAAAGACATAAGCACATCTTTCTACAGCAAATATTATCTCAGAAACGGCGACAAATACCAGGCGGTAGTCAGGGTCGGCAAGGTTGTCATTTACGGCAAGGAGGACGTTGCCTCTGGAAATGTCGACAAGGTTCTCGAGTACTTAGGTCTTGACTGATAAAAACACAACAAAAAATACAGACAAAACTACAGACAAAAGGCTCAGGCGTTCAATTGAACTGCCTGAGCCTGTTTTTTTGATTTAATACTTAATATTTAAGATTTATCTGAGTGCCGCAATAGCCTTCTCCGGATCTTCTGCGCCGAAAACAGCTGTTCCCGCAACGCTGATATCTACGCCAGATTCTTTGCAGACACCAATAGTGCTCTCGTTAATTCCGCCGTCGCACTCAACCAAAAGATTGGGATACTTCGCCTTCAGAGTCTTAACCTTCTCCATTTGGTCTGCCATGAATTTCTGTCCGCCGAATCCCGGCTCAACCGTCATGACCAATACCATATACAGCTTGTCGACAAACGGATAAACAACGCTTATATCAGTGCCCGGCTTGACGGCAAGCGCAGGCTTCATTCCAAGCTCGGCTATCTTATCGATAACCTCCTCGGTGTCGTCGCCGCACTCAACATGGAACGAAACGACATCAGCTCCGGACTGCTTGCAATTTTCGATGTATTTGAGCGGATGACTTATCATAAGGTGAACGTCAAAAGGTACCTCTGTCGATTTTCTTATTCCCTTGATAACGGGGAAGCCAAAGCTTATATTCGGGACGAAATCGCCGTCCATGACATCAAGGTGAACAAAATCAGCCGTAGCTATTCTTTTCATCTCATCGTCAAGTCTTGAGAAATCCGCCGCTAATACTGATGGTGCAATAAGCATTATATATTTTCCTTTCCTTAGCTTAACAATCAATCTGTAATTTCATAGATGAGGTTTTCCCATCTTAAGTGAGTTCCCTCGTCCATTCCGTCAGGCAAAAGAGCCAGTGCAACCTGAAAGAGCTCGTCTGTCTCTATGTCTGTTCTTTTCAAATAAGCATAATCTCCGTTTATGCTCTCTACAACATAAAAATACGGTCCCATATTTTCTCCTTAACAAAATGCTGTAATACAAAATTCGCTTATCATCGTGAGTATCGGTATGGTTACAAGCGAAATAATCGTGGAAGCCGCAACAAGCTTGGACGCAAGCTTGGCGTCTCTGCCGAACATAACCGCAAAAATTACCGAGTTTGCCGCAACGGGTGCACTTGCCTGAAGCATAGTTGTCAGAAAGACATCGTGAATCGGATGCATAAGGCACAAAAACGGCAGAAGCACAAGCGGTGCTAAAATAAGTCTCAGAAAAGACACGGCATAGACCTTTTTGTCGGTAAAAATATCTCTGAATTTAACCTTGGAAATATTATTTCCGACAACTATCATCGCAAGCGGAGTATTCAGTGCCGCAAAGTAATCTATCGGCGCCTCAATGACATCGGGCAGCCTGATATTAAAGGCAAACACAAGAAGTCCCGCCACTATACCGATTGTTCCGGGATTTATGAATGCAAGCTTTATGGTAGACAACACGGAAAGATTTCCCGTGCTCATCATAATGTAGCCGTAAGTCCATGTGAGAATATTAAAAACAGCAAGGAACATGGTGCAGTAAACAATAGCCTGTGCGCCTATGATGCTCTGAACAAGCGGCAATCCCATAAATCCGCAGTTTGAAAATACAATTGCAAACCGTATGACTCGTTTTTCCTCGTCTGGGCTTTTACCGTAAAAGAAAAAGCTCAGCACTATCGCAAGACCCATTGCGAGAATCGCACCCGCAAATGCGATTATCAAATCCTTCGGCGTAATGCTCGACGTGTCCGCCGTCAAAAACGACGAAACGCTAAGACACGGCGCAACGACATAGACTAGAAGATTTGTGATATCCTTCGAGCCCTTATCGGTTATCATTCCGACCTTGGAAAGCACCCAACCGACAGAAATGAGTATAAGCATAATCGCTACCTTGAGTAGGGTAGTCAGAAAAGCTGTCATTTGTTTCCCTCCTCAGCGCTATCAGAACAAGCCCGAATCGTCCTTGCTCTTCTTCTCGTTTGATGACTGCGTGACGTTGCTGTTCTTCTTGAACGAGCCGTTCTTCACGTAGAAAACAATGCAATAAGCAAGAGCAATTCCGCTAAGCACACGGCTTACCCATGTGAGCGCCTCTACCGCCCAGATCGTCTGCACAATGCGCAGAGCACCTAAAAGGATGAAATAAATTCCGAGAGGCAAAAAGATTTTGTTTTCACTTTTGAGCTTTATCATCAAAATAAGTCCGCATATGATGAACATTGCTCCGTAAACATAACTCATAGATTTTTCTCCGTAAAAAATTTTT
>CAVKLS010000039.1:4469-10755 GCA_963657025.1 bacterium
GTACAAGGTAATCTAAGTATAAATCTTAACACCAAATTCGATATTTTACAATTATTTTTAGCAACAAAAATCCCGACTCGAATCAATCAAGTCGGGATTTATTCAGCTTAGTTTATCTTTGTTTATCTTTTCCAAAGACCCTTATCAGTGTCTGTGCTTTCTCTGGTTGATAACGATGATTGTGATAACCGTTACGATACCGCCTGCAGAAAGGATGATAAGAACAATACAGATCCAAAGGAAGATGTTGCTTCCGCCCTTATCCGTATTTCTCGAGCTGCTCGGTGAGGGGCTCGGAGAGTTCGTCAAGTTGCCGCTTGGGCTGGTTGACGGACTTGTGGACGGAGCGGGCTTAAAGGTAGGCTTAGCCGATGCCGATGCTTTCGGAGAAGCTGATGCTCTCGGTGTTGCCGTGCTGTTGCTGTTGTTATTATTGTTATTGTTGTTATTGTTGTTGTTTGGTGTCGGAGTTGCTGTCGGGTTTGCCGATACAACCGCTGTCGGACCCGGTGTCGGAGTTGCGCTGCTTCCGCTGTAATTCATTGTGATTGTGAATGTGAGCGTTGAGCTGTCCAGCGAGGTCTGCTTGTAGTAGCCGTTCGGTATGTTGTTTACCGCAATGCTCCAGGAAGATCCTCTGTCGAGATCTGTCCATGTCTTTGACCAGCTGTTGCTGTCGGAGAGATTTTCGCTTGCATACTTTGAGCCGTTTGCGTTAAGCTGAACCTCAAGTGAGCTTGGTCTTGCATTTGCCTTGTTGTTGTCGTCGTTCCAAACAACCTTAACGTTGATTGTTCTCTTAGGTGCCGGCGTTGCTGTCGGAGCGTCTGTCGGCTTGGGTGTTGCTGTCGGCTTCTCTGTGGGAGCCTTTGTGGGCTTCGGGGTAGCTGTGGGCTTTTCCGTTGGAGCCTTTGTCGGCTTCGGAGTAGCTGTCGGCTTCTCTGTGGGCTCTGCGGTAGGCTTTTCTGTCGGCTCGGTTGTAGGAGCTGTTGTAGGTTCGGTTGTCGGAGCTGTTGTAGGTTCGGCATCCTTTTCTGCCATAGCATTTCCGTTGAAGGTATCGCCCTCGTTGTCAACCTTGATTCCGCCGATGTCGCCGCCGCTGTAGGTGTAGCCTGTCGGTACGGAAATTGAAGCTGAGTAGGATACGCCTACCTCAATCTGAAACTCTGCCGTACCGTCACTGCCTGTTGTGGCTGACTGACCGTCGTCAAGTGTAACGGTTGCACCGCTTATCGGACTTCCGTCGTTATCGGTAACTGTGATAACCGCTGTTCCGTAAACGGGATCAACCTCTTTTTCCTTGAGTGTGAATTCTACTGTTGTTGTATTGTTCTTTGTGACCGAAACAGACTCTGAGCTGCTGTCGGCTGTGTACTTATCTTCGTCAAATGTAATTGTTGCTGTGTAGCTGCCTACAGGAAGCTCCTCTGTGTCGCCGTTTGAAAGCACAACGCTCTCGCCGTCGGTGTTTGCAACTGTAACAGTCTCGTCACCGTCACCGCCGTTTATAACAGCTGTGACGCTTCCCTTATCTTCCTCGGTAGGTGTTCCCGTGAAGGTATAGGTCTGTGAGTCGCCTGTTTCGATTCTTTCGGCACTGCCTGCAGAAGACATATCGGATGCGCCGATATAGAATGAATAGGACTGATCGCTGAAGTCATAGCCGTCTGCCGAGCATGTAGCTGTGTAGACTGTGTATGTGTCAAGGTCGGTAGCATAAGCCGTTCCGTTCTCGTCTGCCGTGTACTCGACTCCGCCGACTGTTACAACCGCACCTGCTACGCCTGTTTCAAACGCAACTGTGGTTGAAACTCCGGGATATGAGCCGTCCGGTAATGTACCTGAAGCGAAGACCTCAGTGCTTGCATTGCCGCATGTGATTGAAATTCGGCCTGTTGTTGAGCCGTCAAGGTCATGATTAGACATCCTTGCGAGCGTGGTGACGGTATAGTCGCCGCTCTTGTTGATTGTGATTTCAAGTCCCGAGCCGCTGTTCGAAACGGTAAATCCGTCGCCGTAGGTAAGTCCGTCGACAGATGTGCAGTCGGCTACGAAGCAGATGTCCTCCTGGCTTGCGCCGATTTTCACGGTTTCGCCGGCTGTGACATCGTTTACATCGAAGCTGAAGCTTTCGGTCCAGCCGTCGAACTCAAATCCCTCTGCCTCAATGGTGGACGCCGCAAAGGCATTCTGTGCAAAGCACGACACCACGAGTGCCAGAGCCATTACGATTGAAACAATTTTTGATGTTCTCTTTTTCATAAATATTTCCTTTCATTTTGATTAGGTGATATAGAAGACGATTTCTCCCCGTCCGCTGTCATAAATATAGCACTTTTTAACTAAAAAGAAAAGGCTTTAGTTATCTTTTTCAAGAATTTTGCTTGTTTGCCTTCCCTTTTTGTTATTTCCTTTTTCTATGGCAAGAGTCCGCCGCTTTCGGCGACGGTCTTATCGGATATCAGTTTCTTGCTTCTGCCGTACATTTTTCTTCATGCTCATAGTAAAGTCTGTCAACCAATCGCATGATTGCGAAAGCTCCGTATCCGATAGCCGATGTAATGATTGAGATTCCGATGAATGTTGCTGTTACTGTGTTTATTGTCATTTTAATATTTCCTTTCTCTCTTAAAACGTTTGATTTGTTTGTGTTTGTTTTTATGTCTAAATTATAAACAGTTAAGGGGGACAAACCACGGACAGAATTCGGACAAAAATATTTTAACTGTATGTAATTGTTTCTTCCGAAAATCTGCTCAATATTCAAATTGACTTTTTTCTCTCTATGTTATATAATCCTTACTGTAGATATGGTAACGATACCATATGCATGAAAGGTGGATTTCACAATGAAAAACAAGATTAAATACGGACTCCAGATGTTCGGCTGCTCTGCCGATTTCAAAAAGAATCCCGATTATTTTTTTAAAACCATGAAAAGCTACGGCTATTCGATTATCGAGCCGTGCATTATTTTTGATGACGCAGAGGAATTTAAAAGAAACGCACTCGAAAGCGGAAACCAAGCCGCTGCCGCACTTCCCGATTTGCTCTGGACATACGAAACCGCTCCCCTTTATGCCGAAATGATGGGAAAATACGGACTTGAGCTTCTCTCTGCCCACATTTTCGGTTCGGACTATCAAAAAATTATGCCGAGATTAAAATCCCTTGCTGAGAAACTCGAAATTAAATCGTACGTTATCAATACTCCGCGGGAGGCAATTGACGATCCCGTTTCCTTTGCCGAAACCTTAAGCGAGGTCGCAAGAGAGCTTAAAAGCATTGGCGTCGAGCTCTGGCTTCACAACAGCGGAGGTGATTTCCGTAAAAAAATTGAGCTTGACGGCGAAGAGATTTTCGTCTACGAGTATCTTCTCAAAAAGAGCGAGGGTGTATTTGCTCAGGTAGATACGGGCTGGGTTATGCCAGGCGGCATTGAGCCCGAGGATTTCATGAGAAAATATCGGCCTGTTCTCAGATGCATTCACTTCAAGGATCTTCACGAGAATTTCGATGAGCTCGGCATGCCGAAAATGTTTGCCGTTCTCGGTGAGGGCAGAACAGACGTGAAAGCTTGCCTGTCTGTAAATGAGGACGGAAAGCTTCCTGTTATCATCGATCAGGATATGCCGATAAGCGGTGATATTTTTGACGACATGAAAAAATCAATAGATTTATTAAAGTCACTTGAGTAATAAGAGAAAAAAGCAGTCAACCGCATGATTGACTGCTTTTCTCTTGCTCTTCTCGATTGAAAAAGGCTGTATCATATGATACAATAAATTTTACGACGCTGATTTCAGGGGGTATATAAATGGGAAAATTTATTGATGTGAACAACACCGATCTTTTTATATTTGATTGTGACGGAACCTTAGTGGACTCAATGCCGATGTGGGGAAATCTCACATATGATTTTGCCGATTACAAGGGCATAACCGCACCGGACGGATTAGCTCAGATCATGAATAATCTGAGCCTTCTTCAGTGCGCCGATTACTATGTGAACCGTCTCGGAGCATCGGGAACACCGGAATCGGTTGCGCAGGAAATCACTGATTTCGCCGCCGAGGGCTATGTTACAAGAGTGCCCGAAAAGAAAAGTGCCCGTGCCTTTCTTGAATATCTCAGGGATAACGGCAAGCACATTGCCCTTGCCACAGCATCCGACATAAGTGCTCTTGAGCCATGTCTTGAGAAATTAGGCTTACTCGAATTCATCGAGTACTCAGCATCCTGCGCAACGGTCGGAAAAAGCAAGGAACACCCCGATGTTTATCTCGACTGTCTGAAGCATTTCGGTATTCCCATGGAAAAAACCGTGGTTGTCGAAGACGCTTTTTACGCCGCGTCGACTGCAAAAAAGGCGGGCTTCGGACTGATCATCATGAAAGACGACTGCCACGACAAGGACGAACAGGAAAAGCTAAAGGAAATCAGCGATGCTTTCATCGAGGATTTCAGAGAGCTTATGTAATGCATGTAATAAATGTAATAAATATATAAAGTGTATTTCAGTTGTGCAAAATTGAGGTAAGGAGGAAAAATGAACAGTTTTAAGAAAAAATTCGTAGGCGACAAACAGTTTTACAAGGTGCTTATAACTCTCGTTTTGCCGTTAATCGTTCAGCAGGGCATAACAAGCTCGGTAAGTCTGCTTGATAATGTGATGGTCGGAAGACTCGGAACGGAAGCTATAAGTGCGGTTGCCATAATCAATCAGATAGTCACGGTTTTTAATCTTGCGATTTTCGGCGGACTTTCGGGCGTCTCTATTTTCGGCGCTCAGTTCTGCGGAAAGCGTGATTATGACGGAATGCGCCATACATTCAGATTCAAATTTATGTTTGCCGTAATCATTTCTGTCATAGGAATAGCGGTTTTCTCGATTTTCGGAGAAAGCTTTATCAAAATGTTCTTAACAGGCAGCTCAGACGGCGGAGACAAGGAGCTTGCCCTCACCTACGCCAAGCAGTATCTCAAAATAATCATCCTCGGACTTCTTCCGTTTGCACTCGTTCAGACCTACACCAGCACACTTCGGGAGTACGGCGAGACGCTCATTCCCATGATAGGCTCAAGCGGAGCTATCGTCATTAACCTTTGTCTGAACTACGTTCTCATTTTCGGCAAGCTGGGATTTCCGAGACTCGGAGTTGAGGGTGCGGCAATCGCAACGATAATCGCGCGTCTTTTTGAAATTTGCTTCATTGCCGTTTACGCTCATTCTCACACGAAAAAGTATCCTTTCATGAAAGGCGCTTTCAAGAGTCTGTATGTTCCGTCTTCCCTCATAAAGAAAATAGCAAAAACAGGCTCGCCGCTTCTCATCAACGAGATTATCTGGAGCTTCGGCATAACGGTCATCTCTCAGTGCTACTCCACAAGAGGACTTTCAGCCGTTGCCGCCGTAAACATAACCAACACCATATGGAATATGTTCTCCATCTGCATGATTGCAACGGGTAACGGCGTTTCGATTCTCGTCGGTCAAAAGCTCGGTGCGGGCGACAAAGAGGGAGCAAGAGACACCGACAACAAGATGCTTTTTGTTGCGCTCGTCTCTCACATAATCATGGGCTTGATTCTGGTTGCCTGCTCGGGAGCAATTCCGATGATTTTCAACGTCGAACCCGAGGTTCGTGCTCTTTCGTCCAAGCTTCTCATTGCGGCAGGCTTTGCACTTCCGATTCACGCCATTATCAACTGCGTCTACTTCACAATACGAACAGGCGGAAAAACCGTCATCACCTTCATGTTTGACGGCGGCTACACCTGGGTGATAAGCGTTCCGCTTGCATTTTGTCTTGCCCATTTCACCGAATTGCCGGTGCTTTGGATGTACACCGCAGTTCAGTATATTGATATTATTAAACTCACAGTCGGTTTGATTCTTCTAAAAAACGATTTCTGGCTGACCAACATAATTAACGAAAAGGAGACCTGATTATGACAGACGAAAAGCTTCAGAGATTAAACGAGCTTGCAAGAAAAGAAAAGTCCGAGGGCTTGACCGCCGAGGAAAAAAAAGAGCAGATTCGCCTTCGCTCCGAATATATCGAGGCATACCGTGCTTCTCTTCGCTCCCAGCTTGACAATATGTACATCGTCGACAAGGACGGCAACAAGCGCAAGCTTCAAAAGAAAAAGAAATAAACATGAAAATAAGCAAAACGGCAACCGTGATCTCTCGCGGCTGCCGTTTTGCTATATCTTTTCACCTAATCAAAAAAGTGTCATAAGTAAATCGATTTTTGTTTGCTAAGCTGTCATCAATGGA
>CAVKLS010000040.1:0-1586 GCA_963657025.1 bacterium
ACGCTAAGGTCTTCTGCTTTATTTTGATTTCAGAACTATTGTTCTTCAAATCTTCTACATCATTAATGACGGTTTCCTCGTCGCGTATAGTGTCATCGTAGGTTTTGCCCTGATAACAACGCAGAGACATCTTAGACACATATGAGCTCATGCGGCTAAAAGATGCCGAACTCTTCTCAGTTGCATCATATATCTTTTTTGAGAAATACCAGTCAAACTTCTGACATAGACGTTTCGTCGCCTCCATTTCCGAGCCAAGTTCGTCAGTATACAGTTCAAACAGTTCCTCAACGCACGAGCGACACACGGGGATAAACCCGTCGTTGCCAACGTGAATAGGGGACTGTGATCTATAAAAGTTACCAGTAAGCTTAGTATATTTTTTGCCGCACATAGTGCAGTAGAACTCGGTTCGACCGTTAGACGACGCGGGCTTTTTCTTTTTCTTCGAGGTCGATTTAGAGCGACCTATTGAGTTTTGAGCTATATTACCCACATCCTTTATATATAAAAATAGCGCCCCTATACGGGACGCAAAAAGTTAAATTGGCGGCGCTTGCAGGATTTGAACCTACACTATCAGAGCCAAAATCTGATGTGCTGCCCTTACACCAAAGCGCTGTATTGCAGGACTCGGGCGGATATCGCTTGCATAATACCCGCCCAAAGTTCTGCTTAAGGAGGAATGAAATTTTGAAGCCGCTTGCAAGCAGCCGACAAAATGGAGTTGTCCAATTGAACCGCCCATATGGGCGGCATTTGTAAAACTAAGGAAACGTCGTAACGCCTCCTATACAAAGGCGAATGAGCCTTTTGATAACCTAAGTTAAATCCAAGTCACGTCTTTTCATCAGCCATCGGGATTTCTACGGCTTAACAAGCCGCCGCCGAGCGCTCAGGCAACCCGATACTTAACTTCTCGCGCTTCCTCGCGCTTGGATTTGTGGAGCATCCTGCGTGACTCGAACACGCAACCCGCTGCTTACAGGGCAGCCGCTCTACCATTGAGCCAAGGATGCAGATGCTCGGATTTGATATCGCTGGGACACATCATAGAGAGGTGCGGATAGTCTGACGTACCGAGCTTGTGGCATAACCCACACGTCCCCGTTGCGCAATACGGGATATTGGAGCCTTATGTTGGATTTGAACCAACGCGCTTCCGGTTAACAGCCGGACGCTCTTCCACTGAGCTAATAAGGCAGATGTTGACTTTGCATCAAATAAGGACTAAAATATGCTTGCCCATTTCGCGTGCCACAGTAAGCGCGAGGGTAAGAAAGGAGCTGGTGATTTTGTCCCAGTTTTTGATCTTGCCTGTCTCTGACGCAAAGCCAATGCATGGGCAGAACGTGTATTAACACGCTCCGCAGTTCCCTACTGCTAAAGTGCGGTCGCCTTGGTTAAGAAAGGAACGCCACATCACGTCCATGACTCTCGGTAGTAAGCAGTGCAGATGCCGGTTACTCAACCTGCTGGTGGGTTCTAATAGCCAGAAGAATGAAAGTAATAAAAGGAAAACCCTGTCTTACGAGTACAAAGTCAGGTGTTACCGATTGTCATTGCACCAAGGTTCAGAGAAAACA
>CAVKLS010000040.1:1596-8797 GCA_963657025.1 bacterium
GCCGATGATGATGTGCTCGGTGGTTCTTTTGAATTAGAGGAAATATAACAAGACTCGCTTGTTATATGGTTGCGGAGGCAGGACTTGAACCTGCGACCTCCGGGTCATGAGCCCGACGAGCTACCAACTGCTCCACTCCGCAATATAAAACAACAGCAAGCAAACCGTCTAACAACTGTCTAACACTATTATTATTCAGCGATTTTTCGCACCACGCGAACCGTTTATTAATTGCGTTATATGGGTAAAATCACGGCTATACACTGTATGGAATCGAATGATACTATTTGATATTCGTGTCACAACCACTGTTAACCGCAGGGTCGTTGGTTCGAGTCCAACAGGGGGAGCCATCTCAAAGCCTTGAACCTCAACGGGTTCAGGGCTTTTTCCTTTTTTAAAGCAGCTCGAAATCTCCGTGTGTCTAACGTTTTGTCTAACACGCCTGAGCTAAAGTTTTGCGAATAATTTCAGAGGTCATCTTTTTCCTCGACAAATCAAGATGCCCGTATATATTACAAGTCATTTTAATATCGGCGTGACCCATCCAATCTTGGACGTCCTTGAGCGAACAACCCTTGGCGAGAAGAAGGCTCGCACAACTATGTCTTAGATCATGGAATCTTATATGCGGGAGATTATATTTCCTCAGCAGGTCTCCGAATTTGTGCGATATATATGACGGGTCATACATTGCGCCATTCGCCCATTTAAAGATATAATCATTCTCCACATAGGTGTCTCCAAAGAACTCTCGATTCTTCTGCTCCTCTTCTTTGAGCCGAAGCAGTAGCTCTCTAATTTCGGGAAACAGTGGAAACGACCGATAGCTTGATTTGTTTTTAGTTTTGTCTTTTTCAACAACCTTAGTTGACATAGAGACCGTGTGGCGTATCAGAATGGTATTTGTGTCAAAGTCAATACTTTGCCATTGTAAACCCAAGACTTCGCTGCGCCGCAGTCCGTACATAACTGTAGTTTGGATGAGCGGATGTAAAGGTTCGTCCTTTATAGTCTCAAGCAGGGTGTTAATCTCACTGGCGTTATACCACTCATACTCCCGCCTCTCAAGCTTTGGGAGCCTCACGAGTTCACAGGGATTAGCCCTTATGAGCTTGTGCCGCATAGCCTCCTTAAAGGCAAGTTGAAGAACATTCTTGTGCAGACGAAGGGTTTTAGGTGATAGACCGCCATTCCCATCTTTTCTGCCGTGGGTCGCCTTATAGTCAAAATATTGCTGTATATTTTCAAGATTGGCATCCACTAATTTTATTTTATGCTCTTCAAAGTACGGTCGAACATGAGAATCAACTATAACCTTATAGCCATCCCACGTCACAGTGTCTATAAAAGGTTTTGTCTCCGTGAGCCACTGGTCTAAGTAGTCTGAGATAAGTATATTGGGTTCATAAATAAGCTGAGCACTTTCATACTCGCTGATTATAGACCGCATAGCCGCTTCAGCTTTACGCAGATTATTTTTTACTTCATAACCTGTATAAACCCACTTCTGCTTACGCTTTCCAGTGCTATCTACGAAATTCAGAACGGCATAATATTTGCCGCGCTTTGCTTGCAAGCTTCCTGTCAATTAAATAATCTCCTTTCTATAGTCCGCTTGCTGTTGTACGGTCATTTTAGCACAACAGCGCAAAATGTCAACTACCGGCAGAAAGAAAATTTTCAATACTCTTTTTAGTAATTAAGTAACTTGCACCTATACGAACAGAGGGAATAACGCCGTTATGCACAAGGTCATACGCCGTCTTTCTTCCTATTCGCAACATTGTTTGCATCTCTTTAACAGTTACCACATCAGGATAATTGTCAAACAATCAAAATCATTCCATTCCTTAAAAATTTTTATCAGTGCCCTGCGGAAACTGTCTACTCCTTATCAGTGGAGCGACTTTCTATCCGCAGGGTCTTTTAATTTCCGCCGCGAGCTCACGACTTCGTAAACCCTACGACTCGTCTACCGCTTATGGTGCGGCGCATCCTCGCAGGGCGTAATCAGTAACTGCATAACCGCCATTATTGCAGTTTGCAAAAAAAGTATCGTTATATCACACCGAGGCTCGCGAGCAGCTGGATAATTGCCACTATAGCTATGCCGCCGGTGAGAGCAAAGACGTTCAAAAAGTTGTAGATCAATGCAATCAGCATAATATCTCTCCTTTACAGGTCAGCGTAGTCGGGCTCAGTGCTCGGGAAGAACGCCACACCCGGTACGAACTTAATAACATCCGACGGCTCCGGCACACACATCTCTCCCGTTACCGGGTGTCGGTAAGGCTTCGGTTTACGCCTGACCTTCTGAAATGTACCAAAACCATATATTGACAGCTTATCTCCGTCGTTAACGACCTTAGAGATAGCATTGCACACTGCATCAATGCAGAACTCCGAATCACCAAGGGTGAGAGAGTTATCTTTTGCCACAAGTCTTATAAGTTCCTTGCGATTCAAATTATCTTCCTTTCTTCCCTCAAAAGGCGACAAGCTTAGTCGCCGACTCAATGTTATAACCATCTTTATCGAGACACACATAAATACAGCCCTGCTGCTGAGAGTTAACCAACGCGCCGTCGCCGTATCTCATCTTCTGTGTCTCACACGCCGCGCCCTGCTCGTACATAGTGGTGTTTCCGATTTTATACGAGCCGAGTCTATGCGTATGCGCCATTACAAGGCAGTTGAAATCATACCCCTCATTTCGGAACCACAGCACGGCTTTTTCCGCCGTCTTCATGGGCGAGCTACTAAAAGCTTTCGGGTGAACAAACATTACATGACCTATCTGCGAGAACCACTCGCCGGTGTAAATAACCTCAATGTCATCGAATGTCTCACGCAACGGCTCGAACCAAGTCTTAATGTGATTGCGGCGGTCATAGTGATAGAAACCATCAACAAAGATGTAGTCCAGCGCCGTCTCAGGCATGAGCTCCTGAAGGTCTGAATCAAGGTGATTGGCGAGATATGATCCAAGACGAAGCTCGTGGTTGCCATAGTTTGCTATGACCTTCTTCGGCTTTATGTAGTCGATAAGGTCTATAATGTACTGACGACCCTCAACCAGTTCCTCGATACAGGGTATACGGTACGACTTCGAGAACTTGGAGATTGACTGACAATCAAATATGTCTCCATTGAGCTGTAGGATATCTACACGCCCGACATACTTTGAAAATGTCTGTATAGGCTTGGCAAACGGGAAGTGCAAGTCTGATATAGACAGAACCCTCGTCGCCACGCCGCGTTCAGCTATCTCACGCTCATAGTTGCGACCGCGATTGAAAGCAGCAAACTCTTTTCGATAAGCACTCTCGCCGAGCGTCTGACCGTTTTCTGCGTTGAGTAGCTCGGCTATCTGGTCGCAAGTGAGACCATAGATTTTCTTGTTGTCGAAAAGCCGAACGAAGTAGTCCACATAAGACTCTCCGCTCTGCTTCTTAGCGAAGTCTTCCATCAGCGGCTCACCTCCACGGTTCGTGGCGAAGCCTCTTGAGGTAGCGCATTACCTTAAAGCTCTCGGTGCAGTAGTATGTTTTCTTTCGACTGGGAGCATAACGGTTCGTTACCGTTATATGTGTTCCCGGAAACTTCTTTCTAATCTTAAAAGCTTCCTCCTGCGAGATTTTAACTATATAAACCATTCCTTTTTATCAATTTGGAGCGAGTTTTCTTACCCCTCTCCTATTGTAACCGCACGGGACACCCCTAAAATTTGTCGCATAATACGGCTATTTTAGGGGGTTATTTATCCCGTTTGGGTCGGATTTTAGCCTATTTTTTGTAAATTTTTGCGTGATTTGTTGTCAATTTACGCGGAATATTTATATCGAGTGTATCTCTTACCGTACAGTTCAACATCGCCCTCGTCGTCTTCTGCAAGCAGTCCGACGGGTTCAGCACTCGCTTCGAGAACCTCATAGAACGAAGTGTTAGGGTAGCCAAAGAGTATGTTGAATATCTTACGCTGAATCTGAGAATAACGAGGTTCTTCTATTTGGCGCAGAAGGTAGACCATATCGCTCTTGGTAAATGACATATTACCTACATACTCTATGCACTCCTGCCTGATATCGCAGCACTGCATCTGCTTGACGGAAGATTCTATATCCGAAGCATACACGCTCTTTATTTCATTTGTCATGTCTGTTACGGCATTGATGACGCGGGTGACTTTCTCGTACTGTCTGCGATGAACATCTATGCCGTCGCCCACAAGAGCAGAGAAGGGGAGGTACTCCTGCTTCTTTCCAATCTCTTCTCTCTGAGCCCTATACGAATTAATACAGGTCTGCACATGATCCATAGTCGTCAAATGCTTCTTGTAGTTTTTTCGCTTGCGGTCATAGTAACCTTTGCCGATATCCTTAGCTTTGAAGAAGTTAGGTTTAATGGCTCTTCCGTCGTCGCCCTCAATCTTATATTTGTCACGCAGTCGGCGAAGCTCCTTAGCGTTATTGATATTGAACTCTTTCTTTGCTTTGTCGATTTCGATGCCGCTCATAACATTCAAGATACATACATCTTTATATATTTCTTCAATATCACTGTAACTGCCGCCACGATTAAGCACATCCCATATGCGAGTGTTGAGCTCCTGACTGAGGTTGATAATATCACCTATAAGATTGTTGCTCGTCTTAACATCAAGGTCAACCTGTTCGTCGTGAGTGTATTTACGCTTTTTCTTGACGGATGAGACATCCGGAACCGCTATCAAAAACTTACCTTCGTTCTTAAGCGCGGCATTGATAAGGTGAAGATTATCCGTAACAAGCGAGGTATCTGAATCGAAATCGCATCCAGATAATTCGTTTAAGACATTTTCGCCAATACTGTTTATGCAGACTATCTCGTTTGTCAGATTAAAGTAGCGGTCGATCTCGCTACACTCCACATTCGTCGGAACCCACACATTACTCATTGAGATATGGGGACTGCGCGACCCCACGAGCCTCTGCCCGTAGCCAAACCTCTTCGTATGTATATTGCCAACACCCAGCACCGATACGCCGTCGAACTCGCCGATGCTCGCCTGTAACATCT
Organism: bacterium; assembly: GCA_963657025.1. Lineage (GTDB taxonomy): Bacteria > Bacillota > Clostridia > Oscillospirales > Acutalibacteraceae > SIG603. The sequence continues at coordinate 6,658 of CAVKLS010000040.1, forward strand.
CGACCGGGTTGCCGAACAAGGTTTCATAGTTGCCCTCGACGAGCACATGACCGAGCCTAAGATTCTTTGTGAAAGACTTAAGAATGTCTATCTTGAAGTCGTGATAAAGCTTCGTCTGCGCGAACCTATCGTTAAGACCGAGAAGCTTATATACAACATCATTCTTTGACTCAGCAGGAGAGATGCCAAACTCGTCTTCTATCGGATATTTGATATGATAGCGCAGAACTGCGGGGTCTGTTCTTATAGCTGTCATATAGTCAAATGTCTCCTTGAGGAACGCAGCCGTCTCAGCCTTGTCCATCTGCAAGCTATTGAGGAGCTGGTAGTGCGTCTGCACCATGCGCCCGTCAAAGAAGTGGGTCGGCTTGTCATACTTAACAACGCCAAATGTATTGTCAATGTGCTTCATCCACTCGTTTATCGTCCCGAACTTCAGATACTTGATACTGCTCGGCGTGGTCACTATTTTTATATCCTCAACGCGCTTCGCCTTAGTATAGCCCTTAAGCTGACTCACCTCTGTTATGCCGTGGTCGGCAAACCACTGCTGCAAGTTTGTATTGAAGCAACAGCATTTAAAGAAGAGGTTGCGGAGTAGTATCATACCCTTATCGCTGTATTTACCCATAGCCGATATGTCTATAAGTCCCTGTCCGTCCCAGATAGAGTTAGATATCTGCTCGTCTTTTTCTTCGGCGATTAGGTGGTCGCCCTCTTCACTGACAGACATAACTCTATCAAAGAACTTACTCTCATAGTCGTCTATCACGAGAATGTTCTCGGGGTTTATCTCTAATATGTCGATAATGGAGCTTGACGGCAGAGAGATGTATGACTCAAGTGCGGCGAGGTCTACCTCTTCACCCTCGGCAACTTTTAGCCCGCACATCTCCCACTTGTGCATACGGGCGTACAGCTTCTCATCAATGAAGAGACACTTGCCAACACGAGAACTGCCGCTCGACCTCTTCCACCTGACATATCTCACACCATTACACACAAAGCCGTCATTATAAAGTATTCTGCGCAGCTCCGCTGTGCTCTTCAGCGTCTTGGGTGTTTTGATGAGCGTATACACACCATCTTCAAACCCGAAGTATTTACCAAGCACTTCGTCAGACACCGGACACTCTACAGGCTGTCCGAGTATTATTCCCGCCAGCTCGCCGTCCTTTATGGCTACGCAGTCATTGAAGTTAAGGTCTATGTCTTTATATCCAAATCGAATATATCTGTTTCTACCGGCTTTATTAAACTCAGCTACCGAGTATTTGAAGGTTACATTTATTACGCGGGAAGTGTACTCTTTCTTTCTCCCGTAAAAGCTGAAGTTAGTGCGGCGATACACTTTCTCATAAACCTCACGCAGCTTTATCTGATCTAAGCTGTAATCGAGCGTGTTGGCATATCGTCTGTAATTAACCTTGCCGTCTTTACCCACCAACGAGTAACCCATGTCAGGGTACAGCTCATTTGTTATGTATATGTCCTTAGCGTCGATACCCGGTATATATATTGTATTACCTATAGTTAATTCTCCTCATCCATATCCGTATTTATGGCTTGATTTCCATAGTCTATGTAAGCGACCTCATCCCAACTGCCGTGGCAGGGGTAGTCGTTGTCGTCGTTGCCGCAGCGATTAATCCACGGGCAACCTTCGCAAAATCCTCTGTTCAACTTCTTTCTCTAATCCTTTCTGTAAAATGCCGTTCACACCTCTTCCCTAAAAATATCAGCCATGTCTCATTTCGTCCGAGTTTTGCTGTCTATATACTATAAACTTTGGCTTAAAGTGTCCCGGTAGGGTAACTTGTACCCCGAGTCTTAATACTTTATTTTTGTGTATTTAGCTTAACATTTCGCTTATAACATCATCTATCGTCTGCGCGACCTTAACGAAGTCTTCTTCCTTATAGCCCCTCGTCGTCATCGCAGCAGTTCCAATTCTTATACCACTGGTCTGCACAGGACTGCGCTTCTCTCCGGGAACGCAGTTTTTGTTGAGCGTAATACCGTGTTTGTCGAGTTCATCCTGTACCATCTTGCCGCTGATATTCGGATGCGTCTTCGACAAGTCAATCAGGAACAGGTGATTGTCTGTTCCGCCGGTAACTACATCATATCCCATCCTAAT
>CAVKLS010000040.1:8807-10131 GCA_963657025.1 bacterium
CTCGCCATAGCCTTAGAGTTTTTGACGACCTGATGGATATAGTCACGATACTCCTGTGTACAGGCTTCCTCTGCGGCAACAGCTTTACCTGCGATGACGTGCTGTAATGGTCCACCCTGAACACCCGGGAACACAGCTTTGTCAACCTTTACCGCAAGAGACGGCTTGCAGAAAATCATTCCGCCTCTTGGTCCACGCAGAGTTTTGTGGGTTGTTGTCGTGATAATATCGGCGAGTCCAAAAGGGGAGGGGTGGTCGCCCGCAGCTACCAGTCCCGCGATATGAGCCATATCAACCATAAAGTAGGCGTCACACTCGTTGGCTATAGAGGCGATTCTCTCAAAGTCAATGACACGACTGTATGCAGAAGCTCCGGCAAGAATCAACGCAGGTCTGAGCTCGTGTGCCTTTCGAGCCAAGTCGTCGTAGTCGATAAAGCCACGCTCATCTACACCGTAGAAGTTGACGTCGTACAGCTTGCCTGAAAAATTCACAGCAGAGCCGTGCGTAAGATGCCCACCGTTGTCAAGGCTCATGGCGAGAATCTTGTCTCCGGGCTGAAGGACGCTCATATACGCCGCCATGTTCGCCTGTGAACCTGAGTGAGGCTGAACATTGACGTGATAGTCCGTGTTAAAGACCTCACGCCACTTATTACAGCAATACTCTTCAAGAGCGTCCACATTTTCACAGCCGCCGTAGTATCTGCCTTTAGATCCTGACGTTCTGACTGCGGGATAGCCCTCCGAATATTTATTGGTTAGACATGAGCCAACCGCCTTTAGAACATTATCACTCACGAAGTTTTCGGAAGCGATAAGCTCTATATTGTGGGCTTGTCTTTCTTCTTCATCTCTTATGTACTTAAATACTTTTGATCCCATTCACTTAACCGCCTTTATTTATTTTGTACTGTTTGATTTTCTTTCTTTTAACTTGCAATAATTTGGTGTGTCTTTAAGCATGTTAACCATATTTTCTTTACTAATTTCACACGGCTGTGGAAACGGCATCCAGTGTGTTACACAAATAGGCTGTCCTTCATCCCAATCATTAAAAGTATCAAAACCATATTCTCCATTTGCAGCTGGAATATAACCACCGCACCCTACAAGCCCTTCACATACTTTGACACGCAGATCCGTCATTTTACCATAACTTTCATCTTCAAGTACCATAATTAAACAACTATCATTTGGAAATTCTGGCTTTTCATCAAATACACTAATCCATTTATCCATTAGTTTACCTCCCTCACGCACACACCTGCGGCGCGTCGATAAGTCCATTCTCAATGAGTTTCTTGTGGAAGAACTGTTTACCC
>CAVKLS010000040.1:10141-10749 GCA_963657025.1 bacterium
GCGGAGTGAAGAACACCCTTATCTTTACGATATCAGATTTCGTGTACCAGTCCTTGGTCTCGAATAAACCCTCATTGCTCTTCTTCGCGTAAGGACGAAGCTGCTGAGCGGGAGTGCGGTACAGATATTTTTCGTCTATCAGAAAGTTGACAAACTTGCGTTCTGAGATGCCGAGCTCTTTAGCGGTATCTCGAAGCCCCGTACATTTATTAGGGCTGACAAATGTATCGTAGAAGTCCGCCTTCGGCTGAGCGACGTCGAGCTTTGATTCTAATGCGTTCGTTTTGTCGCGCAGTTTAAGGAGTTCTTCTGCAAACGCAAACATAACATTGGGGTCTTTCCGACATTTGGCAAGAAGATCATCGGTCATATAGCCGCCGGTCTTACGAATGGCAGGAAGAATGTCGTGTGTAACCCAACGCTTAAAGGCTTTGGTTTCGGGTTTGCGGCTGCTCAGAATAAGTGTGTAAAGCCCGGGTTCGTTAACCACCGTCACGTTGGGATTACCTCGCCTATTACCCTCATTTGAAATGAGGGTAATCATCTTCTCATCCTCATCGAGCCTTGAAATAGCTTGCGACGGATTCCCGATATCAAGGGCGTTGCAC
>CAVKLS010000041.1:0-10742 GCA_963657025.1 bacterium
GTGACGGTGAACCGAATTTCAACCCAAGAAAGAATCTTGACGATATACTGAAAATTTACTGATAACAAAGACAAAAGGAAGAAAGATGGATACTAAGGCGTTTGTTTCATATAAAGAAAAAATCATTAAAGAGTGCTCTAAGGTGATTGTCGGAAAGGAGGATGTTATCGAGAAGGTGCTCATTTGCTACCTTTGCGGCGGTCACATCCTTCTTGAGGATGTTCCTGGTACGGGAAAAACCATGCTTTTGAGAACCTTCTCAAAGGCTGTGGGCGGCTCGTTCAAGAGAATACAGTTCACTCCCGATATACTTCCCTCCGATTTGACGGGAATTCATTTCTATAATCAAAAGAGCGGCGAGTTTGAATTCAGAGCGGGCCCGCTTTTTGCAAATATTGTTTTGGCTGACGAGATAAACCGTGCCACACCGAGAACGCAGTCGAGCCTTCTCGAGGCAATGGAGGAAAAGCAGATTTCTGTGGACGGAACAACCTTCGCCCTTGAGGAGCCGTTCCTCGTAATGGCTACGCAAAATCCGCTTGAATCGGGCGGAACATTTCCGCTTCCCGAGGCTCAGATAGACAGATTTTTCATGCGACTTTCCATGGGCTACATGAGCCGTGAGGAGGAAATGAGCGTCTTGATGAGAAAATCGAGCATCGATATTCTGAGTGAAGTCAAAGAGGTTGTTTCTGCTGAGGAGACAGCATCTCTCAAGAAAAAACTCAGTGAAACAAGCGTTTCAAGAGCTGTCGCTTCTTACATTATGGATATCATCGAGAAAACAAGAAACGCATCGGGTCTCGGTGCGGGAGTTTCCACCCGTGGTGCGCTTGCGCTTTATAAAGCGTCACAGGTGAAGGCACTTTTCTCCGGAAGAAGCTTTGTTATTCCCGAGGACGTCAAGGATATGGCGGTTCCCGTATTGGCTCACAGAATATCGGGAAGTCTCGGCTCGAGAAAGGACTCGGAGGCTTATGTCCTGAGACTTTTAAGCGAGGTACAGGTGCCGTTGGAGAGTATCGAATGATAGTATTTTTTATAATACTTGTGCTTCTTGTGGTTTTCCTTGAGTATTTTCTCAGCCGCTACACGCTTAAGCGTATCAGTCTTAAAATAGCGGCGGGAAAATATCTTGTTGAGCCTGACGAGGAGCTTGCGATCAAAATCACTCTGCATAACCGCTCGGCGCTGCCTGCTTTCTTTCTGACCGCAAGGTGCAATGTGCCCGGTAAGGCAAAGCTTTGCGAGAATCAAAGAGGCAAGCTTGATTCTTACGGCAACCTTGGGGAATACAGCGTTTCTTGCTTCCTTATGCCTAAGCAAACTGCAGAATTCAGCGTGAAAATCAAAATTCCCGACAGAGGGCTTTACAGACTGACGAATTTTTCCGTTTCGGCTGGCGATTTCATCGGCATCAAGACAAAATCGAGAGAGTTTCGGGGCACGGAAGAGTTTGTTGTCATTCCGAAATGCCTGGAGGATGTCGATATATCGTTTCTTTCGGGCGGACTTATGGGCGAGAGGAGCGTGAACCGTCAGATTCATGAGGATCCTATTTTAACGGTCGGATTCAGAGAATACACGGGCAGAGAGCCGCAAAAATCCATTTCTTGGACGAGAAGTCTTCAAAGCGGCAGACTCATGGTCAAGCAATACGACCACACGACAGACAGAAAGCTCACTCTTTTGTTTTCGTCGGAGGGAGCGGGCGACAAGAGCATAGAATATTGCTACAAGCTTTGCCGAACGGTTTGCGAGAAGCTGGAGCGTGAGCAGATACCTTTTTCGTTCTATCATTCGGGCTGTCTGCAGACCTCGATATGACGGCTTCCGCTTTTGAAATCGGGTCTCGGCGAGCAGCATTTGAGCAGAATTTTGGAGGGACTCGGAAGAGCGAACTCATACACGGCTGAAATTTCCGTCGATGAAATGGTGAATATGGTTTTGAAACGAGACTACGACACCAACTGCTGTGTGCTTATCACACCTAAAAAGACAGAGACGGATATCTCGGCTATGAACCGTCTCAGGGCGAGAACGGGAGCGGCTGTTTTTATTCTGGACGGTCAAACGGAGGCGGATGATGAATAATATGAATATTAAGCATTTTTATGCCGCCGTAAAGGCGTCTGCCGATGCCGCACTCTGGCTGTGTGTGGTTTCCGCCGCAGTGGGGGCTTATATTTCCTTCTCAAATTTAATGCCAGTTGTATTTTTGCTTGGTGCATCGGTCGGCTTGGCTTCCTTTTTTGTCGCCAAGAACGAGAAGCTCAGATACTTAGCCGCCGTGGTGGCGAGCTGTTCGTTTTTCTTCTGTGAAAGCTCGTATGATTTATTCATTACCGTGCCCGTTGTGGCTTATACGTTGTTTTTGATAATCAAAGAAAACCTTACGGCAGAATATGTTGTGCTCAATGAAATTTTCCCCAAGGCGGTTTTCTTTGTTGCTCTTGCAGGATTTTTCCACGCATACAGGGGAGTCGGCTGGGGCTTTATGTGCGCTGTGGTTTACACGGTATTCTCGATTTATCTGCTTCGTGTTTTGCGTTACGGCGATGAGATGGGTACATCGGGAAGACTTGCGGCACTGGAGCTTTGTGCGCTCGGTGCGGTGGTTGTCCTTTGCTTTTTCTTCAGCTCAAAAGCGTTTCTTACGGTCAGCGGTGCTGTCGGCGGAGTACTCTATGATTACATCGTAACGCCGATTGTTTCGCTTGTATTTCTTATCATATACGGCGGAGTGTGGGTTGTTTTCAAGATAGGCAGTCTCTTTTTGCACGAGCGTGAGGACGCTCACATGGTGGACTTTGCCAACAGCGTGAATGGACTCAGCGAGGAAATGCTCGAGAATGTCAAGACGCAAAACAATAACGCACATATGCTTGTTATAGTGCTGAAAATAGTTGCTCTGCTTATATTTCTTGCGCTTGCGGTTCTGTTTTTCCGCCGTCTTATCGAGACTATGTCGGCAAGAAAAACATCCGAAAGTGCAGTCGGCGGAGTTAAGCTCTACAGCGAAGACAGATCGTTTGAAAATGACAAGCCGAAGTTTTCCGACCGTTCGGGAAAGGCAAAAATAAGAAGATACTACGCTTCATACTGTCAGGCGGCTGCAAGGGCGGGCGTGACTATTTTCCCGGGAGACACCTCTCGTGATGTGTGTGAAGGCACGGCGAAATTTGTTGAGAATGATCTGTCCGAGGAGCTCAGAGGCTACTACATAAGGGCAAGATACGGCGATGAAAACGATATCACTTCCGCTGAGGTTAAGCGGGCGCATGAAATTTCCAAAAAGCTGAGGTCTCAGCTGAAAAAGGACTGATGCGCTATATTTTCGATTGGGGTGAAAACTATGGTTGTTTTTTACTGTGTGGACGATGACGGCGGTTTGCTTTTTAACAATCGTCGGCAGAGCATGGACAGTGAGCTCAGAAAGAAAATTTTGAGCCTTATCGGAGAAGACAAGCTTTCGTGCGACGCCTACACCGCAAAGCAGTTTGAGGAAAAGGATAAGCTTCAAATTATTGAGGACGGCGATTTTGCGGCGGCTTCGTTTGTTTTTGCAGAAAAACAGGAACCGACAGAGCTTTTGCCGTTTGCCGACAGGCTTGTTTTGTTCAGGTGGAACAGAAAATATCCGTCCGACAGAAAATTCGGCGAAATTCCGTCGGACTTTCGACTTGTGTCCGTGGAGAATTTTGCGGGAAATTCACACGAAAAAATAACTCAAGAGATTTACGAAAAAACGGGGGATTGACTATGAGAAATGTGGGAAAAAAATCATTTAAGCTGATAGCTTCGGCGTTTCTGCTTTCATGTCTGCTTTTGATTGGCGGCTGCAACACTTCGGAGCTCACCACTAAGGTGAATGCCGAGTCGGTGAGCGAAAGCGCAACCGATATCAAGTCGCTTGCGGTCGACAGTTCGATTAAACTTGAGGACATAGAAGAATACAACGGAAAAGATGCTTATGTCGCTATAAACGACAACGAGCCCGATTTTGGTGATTTCTATTCGACAGAAAGCGCAGAATATTATTCAGAACTTGACAAGCTCGGAAGATGCGGCGTTTGCGTTGCCAATGTCGGAAAAGACCTCATGCCGACAGAAAAAAGAGGCTCTATCGGTCAGGTTAAGCCGAGCGGCTGGAAAACTGTAAAATATAACAGCGTTGACGGAAAATACCTTTATAACCGTTGTCATTTAATCGGATATCAGCTTTCGGGTGAGAATGCAAACGAGAAGAATCTCGTCACCGGAACACGCTACCTTAACACCGAGGGCATGCTTCCTTTCGAAAACATGATTGCCGACTACGTGAAAGAAACCGGAAACCATGTGCTGTACCGTGTAACCCCTATTTATGACGCAGACAACCTTGTTGCAAGCGGCGTTCAGATGGAGGCTAAGAGCATGGAGGATGACGGCGAAGGAATACTTTTCAACGTCTACTGCTACAATGTTCAGCCCGGTATCACGATAGATTATGCGACAGGCGACAGCCACGAGAGCGAAAATGTTTCGTCTGAGGTGGGTGAGACATCGAGCCAAAGTACGAATGAAGATAGCTCAGAGAGCTCAAACAGCAATGAAAAATCTTATGTTCTCAACACCAACACTAAGAAGTTCCATCTTCCCTCATGCAAAAGCGCAGACGATATCAAACCCGAAAACAGACAGGACGTAACAGACACGGCAGAAGACTTGATAAATCAAGGCTATTCACCGTGCAAGAAATGCTTGCCTAACGGATGATTTATGCGGTACAATAAATTAAAACAAACAGAATAGAGTAACTGCTACCGAGTAGTGGAATGCAAAGCATTCGTTTACACATCATTAGGTCTTAGAAGATGTGTATGCGGATGCTTTTTTTGGAGGTATGATGAAAGAATTTTTAGGATTTTCAAGAAACGAGATTTTTCTGTGGAGTTTATCGGTGTTTTTTATAATTGTTTCGTTTTGCATATTTGACAGAGAGAATTATCTTACCTTAGCCGCTTCGGTTGTTGGGGTGACATCACTGATTTTCAGTGCCAAAGGAAAGCCGTTCGGACAATTTCTGATGATAATCTTCAGCCTGCTTTACGGAATAATATCATATACCTTTTCGTATTACGGTGAAATGATTACATATCTCGGAATGACAATGCCAATGGCAGTATTTGCGCTTGTTTCATGGCTCAAAAATCCTTTTGAAGGTAATAAATCAGAAGTTAAGGTAAATACTGTCGGCAAAACGGAAATTTTCTTTATGTGGATTTTTACGGCGGCAGTGACTGTGATATTCTTCTTCGTTCTGAAAGCATTTCATACGGCAAATCTGATTCCGAGTACGCTGTCTGTAACAACGAGCTTTCTCGCAGTATACCTCACTTTCAGAAGAAGCTCTTATTTTGCTTTGGCTTATGCCGCAAACGATATAATCCTGATAATTCTGTGGGTGCTTGCAAGCGTGGAAGACACAAAATATATCTCCGTGACAGTATGCTTTATTGCTTTTTTGGCGAATGATATTTACGGTTTTATCAACTGGAGAAAAATGAAAAAAAGACAGGCGTCTTGCTGATAAACAGAATATTTTTGCACTTTCCAAAATGAAAGTTATTAAGTTATAAATTTCATAGCTTAAAAGTATATATTAAAAAAACCGCAGTATTATCGGCAAAATTGCGGTTTTGTTCTTTCTTTGCTGTTATTTGACGCTTTGATACTTGCATTTTTATCGATTAAGTATTATACTGAAGTACAAGCTTAATGAAAGAAAGAAGCTTAATAAAGCTTTAGGAGGATATATCAATGAGCAAGGTAGATTTGGATTGGGCTAACATCGGTTTTGCTTATCACAAAACCCCGTATCGTTATTCCGCAAAGTTCGTAAACGGTGAGTGGCAGGAGGGAAAGCTTATCACCGAGGATACCGTCACACTTTCTGAGTGTGCATGTGTTTTCCAGTATGCTCAGACATGTTTTGAGGGTCTTAAGGCATACTACACAGAGGACGGCAGAATTGTCTGCTTCCGCCCTGACCTCAACGCACAGAGAATGTACGACACAGCTAAGAGACTCGTCATGCCGCCGTATCCGGTAGATAAGTTTGTCGAGGCAGTCAAGATGGTTGTCAATGCAAACAAGGACTATGTTCCGCCTTACGGATCAGGCGCAACACTTTACATCAGACCGTATTTGATGGGCACAAACGCCGTTATCGGTGTTAAGCCGGCCGATGAATATGAGTTCAGAATTTTCGTAACACCTGTCGGTCCTTACTTCAAGGGCGGCGCAAAGCCGATTACAATCAAGGTTTCCGATTACGACAGAGCGGCACCTCACGGCACAGGTAACATCAAGGCAGGTCTTAACTATGCTATGAGCCTCTATCCGATTACAGTTGCTCATGAGGAGGGCTTCGCAGAGAATATGTACCTCGACTCTCAGACAAGAACCAAGGTTGAGGAGACAGGCGGAGCAAACTTCATCTTCATCACAAAGGACGGCAAGCTTGTCACACCTAAGTCGGATTCTATTCTTCCGTCAATCACAAGACGCTCACTCGTTGATGTTGCTGCTAAGTATCTCGGAATGGAGGTTGAGCACAGAGAGGTTCTCTTCTCCGAGGTTAAGGATTTCGCAGAGTGCGGTCTTTGCGGTACTGCAGCTGTTGTCAGCCCTGTCGGAAAGATTTACGACCACGGCAACGAGATTTGCTTCCCGTCAGGCATGGAAGAGATGGGTCCTTACACAAAGAAGCTTTACGATACTCTCACAGGTATCCAGATGGGCAGAATCGATCCGCCCGAAGGATGGGTATTCACAGTTTCTGAGGCTGAATAATTCTTGTATTTTTGAATCTGAATCCCCCGATTTTTCGGGGGATTTTTTGTGCTTCGGAATTTTTGTCGGAAGCGGCTGTGCCTTTTTTGCGGAAAAATCGGAAAAACTCAGAAAAACGGTATCGGAAAAGGAGAATATTCAACCGAGCCTACAAAATATGTTGAAAGTCAAAGCTAAAATATGACGAATGTGTAAAATATCAAAGTTAGAATACCGTAAGCACCTAAAAAACTTGAAAAACACCTTGGTATAATGATATAATGCTTTTATATGTCAAAGTATAGGAATATGCGTATTTTTATGCCGACAATTGACTTTCAGAAAGGAAACACAATGGGTTTATTAGAAAAAATATTTGGTAACTACAGTTCCAAAGAAATAAAGAGAATTAAACCGCTTATTGATAAAACGCTTGCACTTAAGTCAAAGTATGAGAACATGAGTGAATCTGAGCTTCGCTCTCAGACTCAGGTGCTCAAAGATAGACTTGCAGGCGGCGAAACACTTGACGATATTCTTCCCGATGCATTCGCTGTTTGCAGCGAGGCTGCATGGAGAGTTTCGGGCAAAAGACCATATCCCGTTCAGGTCACGGGTGCAATTATCCTTCATCAGGGCAGAATTGCCGAGATGAAGACAGGTGAAGGTAAAACTCTTACCTCCGCACTTCCCGTTTACCTCAATGCTCTTGCAGGCAAGGGCGTTCACGTTGTTACGGTTAACGAGTACCTTGCAAAGCGTGACTCCGAGTGGAACGGAAAAATTTACAAGTTCTTGGGTCTTTCGGTCGGTCTTATCTATCACGATATGGACAAGGACGCAAGAAAAGCGGCTTACAATGCCGATATCACATACGGTACAAACAACGAATTCGGATTTGACTATCTTCGTGACAACATGGTTATCTACAAGGATAACAAGGTTCAGAGAGGTCATTATTATGCTATCGTCGATGAGGTTGACTCTATCTTGATTGATGAGGCGAGAACTCCGCTTATCATTTCAGGTCAGGGCGCAAAGCCGACAGAAATGTATAAGCTTGCAAATACCTTTGCAAGAGGTCTTTCTCATATCGATGTTGCAGAGACGGACGACAAGGAGGATAACGACGAGCTTTACGAGGATTACGATTATGTCGTAAACGAGAAGCAGAAAACCGCTACCCTCACAAAGAAGGGTGTTAAGAAGGCAGAGGAGTTCTTCCACCTTGACAATTTGACAGACCCCGACAATATCTCAACTCAGCACTACATCAATCAGGCTATCAAGGCTCACGGCGTCATGAAGAGAGACATCAACTACGTTGTTAAGGACGGCGAGGTTATCATCGTTGACGAATTTACGGGACGTCTTATGTTTGGTCGCCGTTACAACGAGGGACTTCATCAGGCTATTGAGGCTAAGGAAAATGTTCAGGTTGCAAGAGAGTCAAGAACACTTGCCACAATCACCTTCCAGAACTATTTCCGTCTTTATGACAAGCTTTCCGGTATGACAGGTACGGCTATGACCGAGCAGGACGAGTTCAGCGAGATTTATAAGCTTGATGTTGTCGAGATTCCGACAAACAAGCCGATGATTCGTGAGGACTGCAACGACCTCGTTTACAAGACCGAGAAAGCAAAGTTCAATGCCGTTATCGAGGATATAATCGAGTCTCACGAGAAGGGACAGCCAGTCCTTGTCGGTACGGTTACAATCGAAAAATCAGAGATGCTCTCCCAGATGCTCAAGCGCAGAGGCGTAAAGCATGAGGTGCTCAACGCTAAGTATCACGAGAAGGAAGCTGAGATTATCGCTCAGGCAGGTAAAAAGGGTGCCGTCACAATCGCAACTAACATGGCAGGTCGTGGTACCGATATCAAGCTTGGCGGTAATGCAGAATATATGGCTACATCAGAGATGAGAAAGCTTGGCTATTCCGATGAGATGATTGAGGAGGCTAATGCATTCAGCGAGACAACCGACGAGGAAATTCTCGACGCAAGAAAGGTCTTTGCCGAGCTCAACAAGAAGTACGAGGACGAGATTGCTCCCGAGACAGAAGAGGTTCGTGCAGCCGGCGGACTTTACATCATCGGTACCGAAAGACATGAGTCAAGACGAATCGATAACCAGTTGAGAGGACGTTCGGGACGTCAGGGCGACCCGGGTAAGAGCCGTTTCTACATCTCGCTTGAAGACGAGCTTATGAGACTTTTCGGCGGAGAGAGAGTCCAGCGCATGATGGATACCTTCAAGCTCCCCGAGGATCAGCCGATTGACGCTAAGCTTATTTCCAACACAATCGAGAGCTCACAGAAGAAGGTTGAGGGAAGAAACTTCGGCATCAGAAAGAACGTTCTTCAGTACGACGATGTTATGAACCGTCAGAGAGAGATTATCTACGATCAGCGTGATAAGGTTCTCAACGGCGAAAACATGAAGGACAGCATTCTCAAGATGATAGATGATTCCATCGATAACAATGTTGACCTTTACCTTCCTGCGGGAGCACTTCACGACGATTGGGATACAAACGCACTTCACGAGTACTACAACGGCTGGCTCACAATGGAGCACGAGCTTAGGTACAACGAGGAGGAGCTTGAGAACCTCGACAGAGACGACGTTAAGAAGTTCCTCAAGGAGCGTGCACACACAATTTACGATAAGCGTGAGGAGATATTCACTTCTCAGGTTATGCGTGAGCTCGAAAGAGTTGTTCTTCTCAAGATTGTTGACCAGCACTGGATGGATCATATCGACGCCATGGACGATCTTCGTGACGGAATCCGCCTGAGAGCATATGCTCAGAAGGATCCTGCAGTCGAGTACACTGAGGAAGGCTTCGCAATGTTCGACGCCATGATCAGCGAAATCCGTGAGGAAACAGCTAAGATTATACTTACCGTAAGACTTAAGACCAAGGACGCACCGAAGAGAGAGGCTGTCGCTAAGGAGACAGGCTCAAGCGGAGCATCTGACGGCACAACAGAGGTAAAGAAGACGCCGCTTGTCAAGGGCAAGAAGGTCGGCAGAAACGATCCGTGTCCGTGCGGAAGCGGAAAGAAGTATAAGAAGTGCTGCGGCAAGGATCTTTGATAAAATACATGTATATTCAGGAAGGAAAGAATAATGAAAAAAGCGTATAAACTCTCATTGATTTCACTGCTGATTTTGGGAATCATGCTTTCGTCAACAGGCTGCACAAGTCTGAAAAAAGCCAACGATTTTGACGGCACAGGCTACATCAAGAGCGTATTGAGATGCAGCTATAATTCTGATTATGACGATTATATAAGCTTCACGGGATCCACAACAGATTTAGCCGAGGATTATCATTCGGCTACGCTTCAGAATGCGGCAGTAAGATTTTTCGCCAAGTATGAGATGAATGCCGACGATACTCAGGTAGCCGCAATGGAAGCTGTCATTGAGAAGGCTTATGCTAATTCAAAGTATACCGTTAATGCTCAGACAACCACAGACTACGGTTATGATGTTCGTGTTGATTACACCGTACAGACAACTCTTCAGAACATCTCAAAGGACATTCAGTCCAAGAGAGATCTTGCGGCTCAGGAGGGTCTTGCAACAAACATCGGCGCAGACTACATCAATGAGGTAATTCAGCTTTGCGAGAATACCGTCAACAACAGCTCGTCTTACGGCGATACCGTGACGGTCACGTTCGATATCAAAAAGGACAGCGAGGGCTATCTCTCACTCAACACAAATATCTTTGACGATATTGACGAGGGTATTCTTCCTTTCTGATGTAAACGGTTTTACATACACTATCTATATTCCTGAATCAGATTAATTGACTATATTAAGAAAAGTAAGAAAAGTCACAGTCGGCTTGATGTGAAGTGAACCCCAAAGTTTAGACAAAATAGAATATTAAATTGCATGTGAATGAG
>CAVKLS010000042.1:0-10627 GCA_963657025.1 bacterium
CGGTAACGAAAACCAAGTGAAAAACTGTGAAATAAAAGAATTTTTAAGACCATTATGCGGTTAAATATTTCTTTTGAGTAATTAAAGCACAAAACTTTTGAAAACAGCTGTCTAAAGTGTGGCTCCACATCCTTTTTATTTTAACAAAAAAACGGCTGAATTTCAAGGAAAAAACGGTTTTTTGGAAATCAAACCATAAAGCGGCAGAAAGCAACTCGCATTTTTGAACAAAAAATGAACTTCAAATTAGTGATAACGGAGAAACTTATATTGTATACAAATTAGTTATTGACTATTTATGCACAAAGCGGTAGAATATAGTCACAAAATAATTCACGGTCTTTTGGGATAGTGTATGGGAATCTACAATCGGTAGGTTTAATGGTGCGCCGGGACTAGTTCGCCGTGTGGACCGCAAGGGTGTGTGCCTGATAAGCAGGCTAAAGGGACAGATTTCTGTCCCTTTTTTATTTTACTTGCTTTTTCTTCTGATGTAACCTATTATATATATAAGATAAGGAGGTGCTTCAGATGAGCAAGGCAAGAAGAGAGAGGAAAGCCGCTTTTAAGGCTTCTGTAATTTGGAAACAGCAGAAGAGAATTACCTTTTTTGCGCTTCCGTTCACCTTTACGAAATACACCCTGACTAATGACAGATTTATCATAAAGTCAGGTGTGCTCAACATAAAGGAGGACGAGGTTCGTCTTTACCGAATTATGGATATTTCTATGAAAAAATCGTTTATCCAGAGAATTTTCGGTCTCGGAACCATACATGTTTGCAGTGCCGACAAAACGATGGGCGACTTTGACATCGTGAATGTGAAGCATCCTTCGGACTTCAGAGAAATTCTGAGCAGTGCGGTTGAGAAGGAGCGTGTGGAGAAGAGAGTTTCCAACCGTGAATTTTTGACGCATGATGATGAATTTGAGGAAGAGCCGAGTCCTGATTTTCACAAAAGGGACGCGGTTCACGAGCGTATTCCATGCGACGACAAAAGTGAGGACAAATTTAAAAGATGACAGAAAAAGAAAAAAGCTATGTAATCATCACTGATTCATGCTCCGATATGCCGCCCGAATTGGTAAAGGAGCTTGATGTTACGGTTATTCCTATGAGCTTCACGGTGAACGGAAGAACCTACAAGAACTACAGTGATAACAGAGAGCTTGGTATCGGTGATTACTACGAGATGCTCAGAAGCGGTGCGAGAAGCACGACAAGCCAGCTTTCTCCGAGTGAGATAAGCGAGGTGTTCGAGCCGTTTCTTGAGGAGGGAAAGGATATTCTTTATATCGCCTTTTCGTCTGGACTTTCGGGAACCTACCAGAACTCTGTGATTGCCGCAAACGAGCTTAAGGAGAAGTACCCCGAGAGAAAAATCGAGTGCTTTGACAGTCTTTGTGCATCAACGGGTGAGTGTGCGCTTGTCTGGTATGCCGCAAAAAAGAAGGCTGAGGGCTACGATATTCATGAGGTTATTTCCTGGCTTGACGCAAACAGACTTCACATGTGCCACTGGTTTACCGTTGACGATCTCGGTCATTTGAAGCGTGGCGGAAGGGTAAGCGCTGCGACTGCACTTGCGGGAACCATGCTGAAAATCAAGCCGATACTCCATGTTGACAACGAGGGTCATCTCATTAACGTGGGAAAGGTAAGGGGCAGAAAGGCAAGTCTTAATGCGATTGTCGATAAGGTCGGAGAAACAGGAATCGATATCAAAAATCAGACTGTTTTCATCAGTCACGGCGACGCTGGCGAGGAAGCCGACTACGTTGCGAGTGAGATAAAATCGAGATTCGGCGTGAAAAATATCATCATTGCCGATATAGGTCCTGTAATCGGAGCTCATTCGGGTCCCGGAACCATGGCGGTCTATTTTATCGGAACCGAAAGATAACATAACCGTATATTTTGAAGCAAAGAGGCTTTTCTCATTCATAATGGGGAAAGTTTTTCTTTTTATTGTATATTTTTTGTATAAATATTTACAATATTCTGCAATTGTGATACTATTAAAGTTGCAAATATTGCAATGTCAGTTGAAAGGAAGAAGAACTATGGAATTTAAATGGCCGTATGCCAACGAGGTTGGCGTTCAGGAGAATGTTTCATGTGATGTTCTTGTCCTCGGAGGAGGACTTGCCGGTTGTAATGCAGCGATTGCGGCAGCAAAAGCCGGAAAGAAAGTTATACTTGTAGAAAAGGGAGCAACGGTGCGTTCGGGCTCGGCAGGCTCGGGATTCGACCACTGGGAGATGGCTTGCACAAATCCCGGTTGTACCGTCACACCCGAGGAAATGACCTATGCTTATGTTGACGAGCAGGATCATTATTCAAACGCTATCGCTCACTATATCGAGTGCCGTGAGGGCTACGACAGAGTTCTCGATATCGAGAAAATGGGCGGTAAGGTAAGGGATACCGACGATGAATTTGTCGGAGCGGAATTCCGTGATCCCGACACCAAGCTTATGTACGCTTACGATTATTCGACAAAATATACACTTCGTGTATGGGGCTCTACCTTTAAGCCCGCCATGGTCAGGGAGATGAAAAAACTCGGTGTTAAGCTTTATGACCACACCGAGGCTACCGCACTCATGGTTAAAGAGGAGAACGGCAAGAAAATCGGCATCGGTGCTGTCGGAATGAATGTCCACACGGGCAAGACGATTGTTTTCTCGTCAAAATCAACCGTTCTCACAATGTCAAGACCTGCAAGAGTCTGGCTTTTCAGCCCCGATACTCCCGGTCTTTGCGAGTTCAGACCGTTCCAGTCCATCGGTTCGGGTCATGCTATGGGCTATAAAGCGGGAGTTGAGTTCACACTTATGGAGAAATCTGTCCGAGGTGAGTTCTCTGCCGCAGGAAGAAGCTATCCGCCGTACGGTACGGGAAACAACCACAACACCTGGTATGCCGCTACTATGGTTGACTCGAGAGGCGTCGAGATTCCTTATGTTGACCGTGACGGAAACGAATTAAAGACGGTTTCTGAGAGATACCACCCCGTAGAGGGACAGAAGTTCTTCCTCAAGGGCGGTGTTATCGATGAGCCGAAGTACGAGTACAGAGGTCCCGAGACCCTCGCATTTGACAAGCTGATTGAGAGAGGATACAAGCTTCCGTTCTACGCCGATCTTTCCAAAATGCCCGATACCGAGAGAAGAGTTATCTGGGGCATGATGGTCGGAGAAGAGGGAAAGACCAAAATTCCGATTTTGAAGAATTATACCGAGCGCGGATTTGATCCGACTAAGCACGTTTTGCAGTCCTACGGTACTGGCTGGCAGTCTGCCGCATTCCTTGACCAGGAGCGTCAGCTTTTCGGCGCACCGGGCGGAATCATCACCGACTGGGATCTTATGACAAGTGTTGACGGCGTCTATGCCGCTGGCGATCAGCTTTATGCTTCCGACTGTGCGGGTGCCGCTTGCGCTACGGGTTACTATGCCGGAAGAAAGGCTGCAGCATCGGCTGACAAGAAGGAGCTCGAGGACTTCGACCAGAGCTTTGTCGATGCCGAGAAGGAAAGACTTCTTTCACCGCTTTATGTAGAGAACGGACTTGACTGGAGAGAGGTCAATATGGCAGTTTCCAAGGCAATGCAGAATTATTGCGGCGGAGTCAAGAATGACGATCTTCTCAAGCAGGGTCTTGCGCTTATCGAGGATATTGAGGCAAATGATATTCCGAGAATTTCATGTAACAATCCGCACGAGCTTATGCGTGCTCACGAGGTAATGGATATTGTTACCGTTTGCAAGATTATTCTCAATGCTTGCCTTTTGAGAAAGTGCGATTCAGAGCCTCTTTACTTCAAGAGAAGTGACAGCGAGAACGAGCTTTCAGAGGAAGAAAAGACATTTATTACAATATATATGGATAACGGCGAGGTTAAATCGAGAAGAGTTCCTCAGGACTTCTGGGGTGACGTAAAAGCGGAGTACGAGAAGAGAAACGCCGATTACATCGCAGAAAGGGAGGCTTTATAATGGCTGATTTTGAGAAAAAGGAATTTTCTGCGAGCGTTGTTTCGTGCTCGACAAGTCCGATTAGCTACGACGAGAGCAAATGCATCGGCTGCGGTCGCTGTGCCGAGGTTTGCCAGTGCGATATTTTGGTTCCTCAGGGAAAAGGAAAGCACCCGATTGTCATGTATCCCGGTGAGTGCTACTACTGCGGCTGCTGTGTCATCGAGTGTCCGATTGAGGGGGCTATCAGCCTTCGTCATCCGCTGATGAACCGTGCAAGATTCATTCCTATTATCGAAAACAAGGAGTAATTGTTATGAGCGTGCTTGACCAAACTAAACCGCATCAGAAATATTTTGAGGCGATATGTGCGATTCCGCATCCGTCCACGGGCGAAAAGGCTGTTTCCGACTATGTCTGTTCGGTTGCCGAAAAGCTCGGACTTGATTTTGAACAGGACAGCATGTGGAACGTAATCGTGAGAAAGCCTGCGTCGGCGGGGTATGAAAATTCTCCGACCGTCATGCTTCAGGCTCATCTTGATATGGTGTGCGTTAAATCACCCGATTCCGACCATGTTTTTGAGACGGATCCATTGAAGCTTTTTGTCGACGAAAACGGCAATGTGAGAGCAGAGGGCACTACACTTGGAGCCGATGACGGCTACGGCGTAGCTTACCTTTTGGCACTTATGGAGGAGAACGATTATCCTCATCCGCCGCTTGAGCTTGTTTTCACCTCACAGGAGGAAAACGGCTGTTACGGTGCGGCTGCTCTTGATACCGACAAGCTCACGGCAAGAAGAATGGTAGGTCTTGATGTCATGGGAGAAACCTACGAGTGGGTCAGCACGGTCTCTTGCTTCTCTTCTGATTTGGTTGTTGTTACCAAGGATGCCGAGAGATTTGCTTGTGACAAAAATGGTCTTAAGATAAATATTTCCGGACTTCAGCCTGTTTACAGCGAAACCATGGTTCACCCCGAGCAGTTCAACGGTGTAAAGATTATCGGAAGAATACTCTATACACTGCGTGAATGCGGAATTGACTATAGGTTATCAACAATGAACGGCGGCGTTGCGGAAAACTATCCGCCTGTCGAAATTGAGACGGTTATTTCACTTGACGACTCCCAGAAGGCTGAGGCTGCAAAGCTTATCGAAAAGGAATTTGAGATAATCAAAAAGGAGCTCGACGACGGAAAACAGGAGTTAGAGCTTGAGATTAACGATGTAGCTGTTTCAAGCGAAATCGGCGCCCCTGAAACGGCTGATATCGTAAATCTCATTTACCTTATGCCGTCAAACCACTTCACGCTGAAGCCCTCAAGCGGAAGCATGACAAGCGTGAATAATATCGGCATGGTAAGGTTCGGTGAGGACGTAAAATTCACTCTCACTATGTCGAACAGAAACGAGAGCTCCGACTACAAGAAAAACGTAAACAACCGCATTAAGCTTATTTCTGAGCTTTGCGGCTGCAAAACCGATATTTCTTCACGTTACGAGCCGTGGGAATATAATCCCGACTCTTACATTAGAAATCTGACTGCCGAATTGATGCGTGAGTACTACGGTCACGAGATGGACGAAGAGATTTGCCCCGGCGGACTGGAGGCATGTAATTTCCTGCCGAAAATGACCGGTCTCGACATCGTAATGTTTGCGCCGATCGGTCAGTTCTGTCACACAACAGCCGAGTACCTCAACCTCGAATCCTTCGATAAGGTATATCGTTTTGTGAAGCTATTGCTTGAAAGATTAAAATAATGATTGAACTTTCTATTTATGTCATACTGTTCTTTGCCTACTGCTTTGTAGGCTGGGTTTGGGAATGTCTTTACGTTTCCGTGCGCCAGAAAAAGTGGGTCAACCGCGGTTTTTGCCGCGGCCCCTTTCTGCCGATTTACGGCTCGGGTGCGATGATTATCATTATCACGACCTATAATGTCCGTGACAGTGTGCCGCTGACATTTGTCGTGAGTCTTTTTTCCTGTTCGCTTCTCGAGTATTTCACGGGGGCGGCTATGGAAAAGTTATTCAATGTCCGATACTGGGATTACTCAAATAAGCCGCTTAATCTAAACGGTCACATCTACTGGGCGTCGTGCCTTTTGTGGGGCTTTGCGGGTGTGGGTCTTATGCAGTTTATCTATCCGCCCACATACGAGCTTATCGCAGAGATACCGCATTCCTGGCGAGAGGGAATTGCGCTTGTGCTGACAATCGGCTTCACCGCCGACTTCACGTCATCGTTCAGGACTGCTCTCGATTTCAAGGCTCTCTTGTTAAGGCTCAGTGAAAACAATTCCGCTGTCGAGGGAATCCGCGAGCGTGCGGTCAAGCTTTCTGACGGCATGACGAGGTCGACTGCCGAGCTCAAGGAGAGAACCGCTCAGATGATGAAGGAGCTCAGTGAGGCTAAGGACAAGCTTTACGAGGCAAGAGATAAGCTTGAGGAGAAAACCCGTGAGGCTATCGATAATGTGCCTAAGACAAAGCAGGAGTATGTTGATTTACTTCATGATAAGTACGAGAACTTCTCGCTTTCCGCTCAGGAGAAGCTTCAGGCTGCCGAGAATTATATCCGCGGTAACCGTGACGATGAGGAGCTCACCGAGGAGGAGAAGGCTGAGAAGGAGAGAACTCTTCTTGAAATCAGCTATCTGAAGGCGGCGGCAAAGAAGCTTTATTCCAAGCTTCCGAACTTGCCGGAAAGACAATATCGAGATACAAAATCACTTCTTAAGAGAAATCCGACTGCCGTCTCACCTAAGTATCAGGCGGCTTTTGAGGAGCTTAAAAAGACCCTTAGCGAAAGGAAAACAAGATAATGAAGATAATGGTAGCGTCCGATATTCACGGCTCGGCATTCTATTGCCGTGAGATGATAAATGCCTACGAAAGAGAGAATCCCGACAGACTTTTGTTCCTCGGAGATTTGCTCTACCACGGCCCGAGAAACGATCTTCCGAAGGAGTACGCTCCCAAGGAGGTCATCGCAATGCTGAATGACGAGAAGGTAAGCTCAAAGGTGCTTTGCGTCAGAGGAAACTGCGAGGCAGAGGTTGACCAGATGGTGCTTAATTTCCCATGTCTTGCAGATTACTGCGTGCTTTTTGCGAGAAACCGTATGATTTTCGCAACTCACGGTCACGTCTATGGTGAGAATAATCCGCCGAAGCTTAAAAAAGGCGATATTCTCCTCAACGGCCACACGCATGTGCCTGCACTTGTCGAGCACGATAATTTCACCTACATCAATCCGGGTTCGGTTTCCATACCCAAGGAGAACAGCCACCACGGATATATGGTTATCGACGATGAAAAAATCGTATGGAAAACGCTTGAGGGAGAAGAGGTAAAGTCCTACAAGCTATGAGCAAAAAAACACAAGTTAAGCTCATAAGCATTCCCGTGCTTCCGATTGCTTTAATAATCTACTATTATTTCATCAAGCTGAATATTATCCATGCGGGCAGCTTCTATTTTCGTGTGTTTCCCTTGCCGCTGACGCTTATCGTGATTTTGCTTCAGACATTTTATCTGATAATGGCTTGCGGAGTCAGCCTTTACGGCGTGAGAGTGGCTCACAGAAAAAAGCTTCGCAAGTATATAGTATATATGCTGTCTGCGGCAATGCTTTACACGATTATATTTTCGCTCAAGGTGGCATTTGGCGTGTTTTTCACCACGCACGACGTCGTTTTGTCGGTGGCAATGATGCTTTTGCCGCTCATTTACAACGCATTCCTGACATACGGCGTAAAATCAAGACGCAAAAAACAGTAAAAATAAGAATAAATTAACCGGAGAGTTCTCTTGAAGAAGAGGGCTCTCCGGTTTGCTTTTTTATATTAAAAAACAGAAAATTTCAAGATAGTGTACTGAAATATACACAACCAAGGGCGTGCTTCAAAATAATCATATCTTTTTTATGTGGGATATGCTAATATAAAAAAGTAAACAAAAAAGACCCGAAAACGGGTCTGAATTGCACAACACTCAGGTTGTAAGTTGCCTTCGCAACGATTTGAATAAATTTTTATTTGAACCTATAGTGTAATCTCATAAGGTAATGAGACACTTGTATACTAACACGTAAATTTAAATTTGTCAATAAAAATCAGTAAGGAGAAAAAACAATGCAAGAGAAAAAGCAAGAGAATAAAGGTTACTATTTGGGACTTGATATCGGTACAAGTTCTGTTGGTTGGGCTGTAACAGATACTGACTACAACATTTTAAAATTTAACAAGAAGCATATGTGGGGCATAAGACTTTTTGAAGAGTCTAAGTCTTCCAAAGACAGAAGGACTTACCGTTCTGCACGCAGAAGAACTCAAAGAAAATCCGAGCGTCTCAAGCTTCTCGAGATGCTTTTCAGTGAGGAAATTGCTAAGGTTGATCCGGCATTCTTTATCAGGCTTCATGAGAATAATCTGTATCTTGAGGACAAAAGCGGAAATGTTCCGTACAGCGTTTTTGCAGACGCAAATTACACGGATAGGGAGTTTCATATTAATTACCCGACAATTTACCACCTGAGAAAAGAGCTTATTGAAAACGGCGAGCCGTATGATGTCAGACTTGTGTTTCTTGCGCTTCATCATATCATAAAGAACCGAGGACATTTCCTCTTTGATGATTCGTACGATGCTCAGTCTACCAATGACTTCACTACGGTTTATCACGAGTTGGAAAACTATATCAGCGAAAACTATGAATCGGATGAAATCGATTTTAAGCTGAGTGAGGAGAATATCCGAAATCTATCAGATATACTGAAGGGCACAAAGCCAAGTGAGACTGAAAAAGCCGAAAAAGAAGAAACTTCCTCAACGACCTTGTTGAAGGGCACAAAGCTAAGTAAGAAAGAGAAAGCCGAAGAAGCTGCCAAGCTTTTCGATATTTCCCCTAAAAAAGACAAAATGCAATACAGCATGATCAAGCTAATGTGCGGATCTGAGATAAAGCTTGTTGATATTTTCGGTGATGAATTGCCTGACGATGAAGAAACCAAAAAAATTAAGATTACATTCGCAGCGAAATTTGAGGAAAAAGAAGATGAATTCAAGGAATTGCTCGGAGAAAGTTTTGAACTGATTCTGAAGCTTAAGGCAGTGTACGACTGGGCACTGCTTGCCGATATTCTGGGTGATTTCGAATATATCTCACAGGCTAAAGTAGCAAAGTATAATGAGCACGGTACAGACTTGAAAACTCTGAGAGATTATGTAAAAAAATATATGCCCGAGAAGAAAAACGAGACATTTGAAATAGGCGGCAAAGAAAATAACTATGTTGCGTACTCCAAGCATAACAAAAACAGAGAGCAAATGGGAGTACTGGAAAAAAGCTGTACTCAGGCGGAGTTTTGCGAATACCTCAAAAAGGTATTGGGCAAAAATTGCAAGAGTGACGAACAAAGATATAAAGAGATGTTCAAGCAGATAGAGAACGGTACGTTCATGCCTAAGCCCGTAAGCAAGGATAACTGCGTTATCCCAATGCAGGTGAACAAAAAGGAGCTTGTGAAAATTCTCGACAACGCCAAGGAATATCTTCCGTTCTTAAACGACAAAGACGATAATGGAATTTCGGTTTACGACAAGATAATCGCTATCTTTAAATATCGCATTCCTTATTATGTCGGCCCGCTTAACAGACGTTCGCCGAAAGCATGGCTCGAAAGAAAAGACGAGAAAATTTATCCGTGGAATATTGAAACGGTCGTTGATTACGGCAAGTCGGCGGAAAATTTCATCAAAAATCTTACAAGCAAATGCACATATCTGCCGATTCAGGATGTTATTCCGAAAAACTCACTTCTTTACAGCAAATTCTGCGTGCTGAACGAGATAAACAATCTCACCCTTGACGGCAATAAGATAGATGTCAAAACAAAGCAGGCAATTTATGAGGATTTATTTAAAAATCATTTTAAAATCACGAGAAAGAACATAGAAAAATATCTCAGTTCAAACGGAAAAGAATTTGAAGTAATGGGCGGCATAGACGATGAAATCAAGTCTTCGTTAAAATCATAAAAAAAAAAAAAAAAATATGATTTGTCCGATGAAGAAAAGGAAGAAATCATCAGGGATATAACCGTTTTCGGTGAGGACAAAAAGCGTCTGAGAAAGAGACTTAAAAGTAAATACGGAGAAAAGCTGAGCGATGAGGATATAAAGAAAATCTCAAAGCTCAAATATAAGGGCTGGAGCAATCTTTCGAGAGAATTTTTAACAGAGATTACCGCAGTCTATAAGAAGACAGGCGAGGTGCTGAATATAATAAAGGCTTTATGGGAGACAAACTATAACCTGATGTCTGTTCTTTACAGCGAAGAATTCTCTTGTGACGGCGATGAGAAGAAAACCTTTAACGATAAAGTCAGGGAGATGATTCCATTTGACGCAAACAAAAGCTTAGACGAAATCATAAACGAGTACAATCTCTCTCCGCTTGTGATAAGACCGATTAAGCAGGCACTTTTGATAACAAAGGAGATTGAACATGTTATGAAGTGCCCGCCCACGAAGATTTTTGTCGAGATGCCTAGAGAAAAAAGCGACCCAAAGAACAAGAAGAAAACGGTTAGGAGAAAGGAGAAACTAACAGACCTGTATAAATCGTGTAAAGGAA
>CAVKLS010000043.1:0-10595 GCA_963657025.1 bacterium
CCTCAAATTTGAGACTGTCAAGAAAAAAGGACAAATAAAAATCGGCTCGGATTATCTCAGAGCCGATTTTGTTCAGTTACTTAATAATTTTCCAATCGCTTGACGCAAGACGGGAAAATGAATTTATATGTATTCTTTTGATAGTTCGGTGCCGAATACGAAGCTGAGCTGTATTCACCGTAAAGGAAAATTTTAGCCTCGGAAAGTCTTCTCCAAACAAGACCCGTGATGCAAACTCCGCCCGCACTGTGCCACTGAAGAAGGTTGTTTGCGATGAGCGTGGAGTCAATGTAGCGAAGATTCTTTGTGTAGCCTACCGAGGAAGAGAATTTAAGG
This sequence comes from bacterium, assembly GCA_963657025.1. Classification (GTDB taxonomy): domain Bacteria; phylum Bacillota; class Clostridia; order Oscillospirales; family Acutalibacteraceae; genus SIG603. Next base: position 337 of record CAVKLS010000043.1, read on the forward strand.
TTACCCGGTGTCCAGAGCGTTCTTGTCTTTCCGCCTGCATAAACTCTCATTTTGTACCAAACCACACCGCCGGAGCTTGTCTTGTCGGCAGTTCCGTAGACCTTGACGGTCTGTCCTGCGGTAATGCTGTAGCGCGTGGAGCTTGTGCTGGAGCTCGTATAAGCATAGCCGCTGAGCACAACGGTAGCCGAGAGAGAAGAGGTTTTGACCTTGCTCTCGATATTCTTGAAGTTTGGGGAAGTGAGCAGACAGTTAGCAGTGTCTGTTCCGCTCAGCCAGCCTGTGCCGATGTTGTAGCTTAAAGAGAGAAGCGCATCCCACTGAGCCTGATTTATCTGCAGACTGTTTTTGCTTACAAAGGAGTTCAGCGTCGAGGTGAAGTAGCCTGCGTTCACCGTGTCGCAAAGCATCGCGTAAGCTTCGGTTTTTGTGAGATTGTTGTAGAAGTACTGTCCCTTGTAAACCACATGGCCGTAGCCGAGAGTAGGTGTTCTGCTGCTTGTGAGAGGGTCGTCCTCAATGCACGGAACATATCCCTCAAAGTTGGCAATGATATTTAAAATGCTGTCGCTTGCATAGTGGTTTGCCGTTGTGTAAGCCGTAGACGATGATTTTGTGACATGCACGGTCATGGTGTAGTAGCTGCTTGACCAGCCCGAGCTTGTCTTGGAATATACCTTAACGGTGTAATTTCCTGCTGAAAGCTTTGCCGATTTTTTCCAAATTCGTGTGGTGTTGTTGGCATAGCCGTTCTTTGCCGAGCTGACTTCCGTGGTGTAGCTTGTTGTGGAGTAGGTTGATCCGCCCTGAATGACGAATTTAACAGCTGTCTTTGAAGCATCGGTAACAGCAATGAAATTAAAGGTGTTTCCCGATACGGGAGCGTTCGGCGAGGTGTAGCCGTAGCGAACAGCCTCAGGAGCTGTGACGGTGAATTTCTTTCCGCCGACGGTGCATGTGCCCTGTTTCTTTCCGTAGACGAATCCGTTGTTTACGGTTGCTATTGAGGTGTCGGAGCTGGTGTAGTTGCCGTCACCGAGATAGTAGCTTTGGTAGCGGGGAAGCTTGATTGTTCCCGAACCTGCACTGTCGGAGTCGCTCGATGAGCCGTTGTACTTCTCGATATATTCCGTGCTGACATATCCCACGTTTCCGCTTGAGGCTTTAACCTTGTACCAGGAAGAGCTGTAAGCGTCCACCAAGGTGACGATTGCGCCGTAGTTTAGAGTCTCCAATACCGCAGATGAGGTTGAGGCTGATTTTCTCAGGTTCAGACCCGCTGTTGCCGTTACCTTATACTTTGTTGTGGCAGTTGAGGGCGTAGAGGTCGGCTTTGGAGTTGCGGTCGGCTTCGGTGTGGGAGTAGCCGTTGGCTTTGGAGTTGCCGTGGCTGTGGAGGTTGACGAGCTGTAATTTGTTTTTGTCAGGTATCTTGAAGCCATGTAGCCCGCTTTTCCGCCGGGCACAGTAACCTTGTACCAGTTTGCGTTTGATGTGTCGGTTACGCTTAAAACGGTATTCTTTTCGATAATTGCAAGAGCAGTTGTCTTTGAATTAGTGCCGCTTCTGAGGTAAACTCTGTTTTTTGTAATGAAAAGAGAATTGCCTGCGGGGGTCAGCGCCGTGCTGTCGTCAACTTTTGTGAGTGACGATGCCTGAGCATAGCCCACTTTTCCGTCAGAGAGCTTAACCTTGTACCACAGCGCATTGGAAACATCCGTGACGCTCAAAACATAATACTTCGGAAGCTGACAAAATGAATTCGCCGAGAGTGTAGGCGATTTATACAGCTTGAGAGAGTTGTCCGAAACCTGATATTTACCTGTGGAAACGGTAATCGGCTGTAAGTACTTGTAGCCCATGTAGCCTATCTGATTCGACGAGGTAACTACCTTGTACCATCCGCCTGTCGAGCCGATAACGGTGACGTCCGTTCCGCTCAGGACATACGAGAGTATATCTGAGCTTGTGCTTGCGGCTTTGCGAAGATTAACATTAGCCGAGGTGCGGTAGTTTGCGTTCAGCGTAACCTCACTCGAGAGGACATAGCCCGTCTGAGAGCTCAGGGTTTTGATTTTGTACCAGCTGTTGTCCGACGAAACCGCAGTGAGCTCGAAGCTGACACCTGAAGCGAGAGTTGTGACCGCTGACGCCGAGGTGCTCTTGGACGAGCGAACGGTTATTTTAGACGACGCTTTTCCCGTTACGGTGAAAGCGGCGCTTGCCGTCAGAGAGCCCAAGGTAGGCACGGCTGAAATAATCAGACTCAGTGCCAAAATAAGTGATATACTTTTCCTGAAGAATTTTTTCATGTATTCACCTTCCCATTATGTAATTATTTGATAGCTTTTAAAGTCGGCTTGCGAATATGTATTGAAGTACAACTTTATTCTAACAAAAAAACGGTAAAATGTCAGATATCAAGTGAAAAATAAATGCAAAATTAAGCATAAAGCACGCTGCTTTTTCTGTTTTGGCATAGTTTTTTCCGCTTAATCTGCCGATAAAAGACATAGTCGTTCCAAAATACCGAAAGCGTAAATTAATCGAACTAATGTATTCCAATTTTATTTGTTCTGTGGTAAAATCTAATTAATTATGTAAGAATGAAAAAGAAGCAGAGAACGGAAGAAGGACGGGTGTTTTATGGATTACAGACTTGATCTCGGAGTTTGGAACGGAGTGTTTGTTGTTCCGAATGTATTGACAGACAGATATTTGAGGTCGGCAAACGAGAGCCAACTGAAGTTTATTCTCTATTTACTCCGTCATCCCAACCAGATTTTTGACGAGGAAATAGTTTGTACCGAAACGGGAATAAGCGATGAGGATTACAGGCAAGCCTTTGATTATTGGAACGAAAAAGGTTTATTGAAAATCGAGGGCGAAAGAGTGGTTCCCGTCAAGGAAGAGGCAGTAGCGCAAGCCGCTCCAAAAAAAATCGATACCGCCAAGGAGACCGAGAAAATAAGCGAGACGGTCGATGAGGAGAAAAGCGAAACAGATAAAATTAAGCCTGACAATGCTTCTAAGACGCAGAGCGAGAGAATAGATGCCATGAGAAGAGTTGCCGTGAATTCCATTCCGAGTGCGATAGATCCGTTCTACGCTTCCGACAGAATCAACGGCGACCCCAAGCTTTTGGAGCTTGTCAGAGCGATAGAGTCCATGCTCGGCGGAAAGATGACGGGTCAGCTTCAGGGAATAATCGTAAGCTGCGTCGACGACTACTGCATGACGTACGAATGCATTATGATGCTGTTTAATTACTGTCTGAACAACGGCTCGGCAAACGTTGCATACATCAACAAGGTGGCTAAGAATTGGGCTGAGAACGGAATCACTGATTATGTCGCCGCCGAGAAAAGAGTGACGGAGCTTGAAAAGCAAATGTCGGCGTGGAGAAGGTTCTCAAAAATTTGCGGAATCGAGTGGAGAAAACCCACCGAAAAAGAAAAGAGCTTCGTGGACACATGGATAAACGTATGGTATATGCCCGACGAGTTAATATCGGAGGCATACAACAGATGCGTGGAGAACAGGGGTAAGATTATCTTGCCTTATATCAACAAGACGCTTCAAAACTGGCACAATTCGGGATATACCTCACTCAGTGATCTTGTATCGAGCGAAACCAAAACGCGCGAAAGCAAAAAGAAGAACGAATCCTCTTACAATGTGGACGAGCTTTCTTCGCTGACAAGCTACAACTACATGACTAAAGAAAACGAAAATGCACTTGTCGAGAAGTACAAGGCATTGGCAGATAAAGAGAATTAAGGAGAAAAAATGGCATACAGCAGGGAAATAAGAGAGATTGCGGCTGACAGAATAGCACAAAACCGCAGAAATGCCGAGATGAAAGCCGACTACAACGAGGAGAAATTCTTTTCGGAATATCCTGAGGCGAGAGAGCTCTCACGAAAAAAAGGACAGACCTTCGCAAAGATAGGAATTGCCATGACTAGGGGCAAGGACGTCAGAGAGAATTTGGAGAAGGTAAAAGAGGAGAACCTTGCGATTCAGGCAAGAATTGAGGATATACTCAAAGAGGCAGGCTTGACAAAAGCAGACATCACGCCTCAGTACAGCTGTGAGAAATGCAAGGATACGGGCTATGACTCAAGCGGTAACCGCTGCGAGTGCTTTAAACAAATGTGCAAAATCGTAGCTTACGAGGAGTTCAATAAAAAGAGCACACTAAAGAACGCAAGCTTCGAAACCTTTGATTTCAAGCGATATCTCGACAGCGGCAACAACATTATGCTTCAGAATCTTGAGGACTGCAAAAAATTCGCCTATGAATTTAAGCCCGGTGCCAACGGAATAATCATGATAGGCCCCACGGGTCTTGGAAAAACCCACTTGTCAACGGCAATCGGAAGAGTCGTTATTGAAAAGGGCTACAGCGTTGTGAGCGATTCTGCTTTTCGCCTTGTGAATCAGATTGAGAGCGAGAGATTTTCCGATGACAGAGACAAGACAATTGCGCTTCTCTGCGAAGCAGACCTTTTGATAATCGATGATTTGGGCGCAGAGAACTTGACGAATTACACGCTTGCGGCGCTGACCAATATAATCGATACAAGAATAGCCAACGAAAAATCAACGATAATCTCAACCAACAGGGATGTAAAAGAGCTCGAGAAAACCTATTCTCAGAGAATTGTCTCGAGAATGTTCGGCTATTATCGCCAGATGAGATTTTTCGGCTCGGACAATCGTGTGATTGAAGCAAGAAATTCTCTGCAAAGCGGACGGTGATATGATGAATTACAAAAAAGCTATTTGCCTCATACTGACGGCAGTCTTGACGCTCGGCTTTTCCGGGTGCTCGCTTTTTAAGCAGGACGAGCCGACCTTTTCCGCTACTCCCGCACCGACGGAAGCTGCACAGAGCGAAGGCGTAGAAAATGAGGAGAACTCTCAAACGCAAGAGAAAAAGACGAAAATAGAGCTGAGTCCCGTGCCGACAGTGGTTGATACGGATTTTGCGGCGGTCACAACAGATGTTTCAGATTATCTCGGTGATAATTTTGACGAATTCAAAAAGCTTGCAAAGACTTTGAACGAGGGAAACACAGACTTTGGCTTTTCGTCCGACGATGCGGCTTCCAAAATTCTCGGCTGTGTTTCCGCACTTCCCGTTTCCGATTATGTGAATATCGCAAACAATTCTGTGAACTATCTTGTTTCTTCAGAGGAAATAAAATCCAATCTCAGCGATGTGGACAATTTCTTTCAGGCATTTTGCAGTGAAAACGGAATCAAGGAAAAGATGACCGATTTCGAAAAGACAACGCTCGTCTATAAATATGTTTCTTCGTTCACCTTTGATGACGGCACGGACAAAATGCTCGAAACCATGCAGTACAAAAGCGGTTCCGACCTCGCTTCGGCAAGAATTTTCACTTGGTTCCTGAACCAGCTTGATGTTGAGTGCCGACTCATTTCGTGCAATCTGACCGACGGAAGTCTTCACTATTTTTCTGCCGCAAAAATCGACGGCAAATATTATGCCTTCGACCCCGTGCTTGAAAACCAGAAGAACGGCGGAGTCGGACTCGACTATTTTATGATGTCCTCATCAAGAGCCCAGACGGTCGGCTTGGGCGCGGCTTTCCGTTCGGGACGGGACGCATATTTCGAGAGTGAATTTTCGTTGACTGTCGACACAAGCAAGGATTCGCTTTTCTGCGATACCGTGCTTTGGAATCTGGACAGCGACGCAAACATACTGTATATATGCAAGGACAGCGACAATTACGGCGAATATTCGCTTTCCTTTAATACGGTGACATTAAGTGAAATTCAGGGATAGGTGAATTAAATGGTTCAGAAATCTTTCAGCATGGGCGTTTACGGCTTGGATGCGTTTACCGTTGAGGTAGAGGTGGACATAAGCCGCGGAATGCCTGCGTTCGATATAGTCGGTTTGCCCGATGCGGCGGTCAAGGAATCGAGAAACCGTGTGCGCTCGGCACTTTTAAACAACGGTTTCAAGTATCCCGAGCAGAGAGTTACGATTAATCTTGCGCCAGCCGACATACGCAAGGAGGGTCCCGTCTACGATTTGCCGCAGTTCATAGCACTTCTGAAATCGACGGGTGAGCTTTATGCCGACACGGACGACAGCGTTTTCATCGGTGAATTATCGCTTGACGGTGCGGTGAGACCCGTTCGCGGCTGTTTGCCGATGACGGTTCACGCACAGAAAAGCGGCTTCAGAAAAATCTATGTTCCCGAGGCAAATGCGAGGGAAGCAAGCGTAGTGCGTGGGATAGAGGTATATCCCGTAAAAAACGTTAAGGAGCTTGTCTGTCATTTGGACGGTGAGATTAATATTGCGCCCGCTGTTTTCATCGAGAATGATTCGGATTACAGCGTAAGTCAGCCCGACTTTGCCGATGTTAAGGGTCAGGAGGACGCAAAAAGAGCGCTTGAGATAGCCGCAAGCGGCGGTCACAATGTACTTCTGATAGGTCCACCCGGCTCGGGAAAATCCATGCTTGCCAAGCGAATTCCGTCAATTTTGCCCGATATGACCTTCGAAGAATCCATCGAAACAACGGGGATTCACTCGGTTGCGGGCACTCTCGATGTTCCGCTCATCAGAGTAAGACCTTTCAGGTCTCCTCACCACACGATAAGCGCAAACGGACTTTCGGGCGGCGGAACGATTCCGCACCCGGGCGAGATAAGCCTTGCTCACAACGGAGTTCTTTTTCTCGATGAGCTTCCCGAATTTCCGAGGACATCCATGGAGATTCTCCGACAGCCGCTTGAGGACGGTAAGGTGACGATTTCACGAGTTTCGGGAGCGGTGACCTATCCGTGCTCCATGCTGCTTATTGCCGCCATGAATCCGTGTCCGTGCGGATATTTCGGCCATCCGACAAGAAAATGCACCTGTTCGCCCGTTTCTGTCAGCCGCTATCTCGGAAAGATTTCGGGCCCGCTTCTTGACAGAATAGATTTGCACATTGAGGTTCCGCCCGTTGAATACGCTTCGCTTCAGTCTGACGCCGCCGAGGAGAGCTCGGCTGAAATCAAAAAGCGTGTGCAGGCGGCAAGAAATATTCAGCTTAAACGATATGAGGGAACGGGAATAACCTGTAACGCAAATGCGACTGCCGCATTGATTCGAGAGACGGCAAAGCTGAGCGAAGGCGCAGATAAGCTTATGCAAAAAGCCTTTGAATCGTTCGGATTTTCCGCAAGAACCTATGACAGGGTTATAAAGGTGGCAAGAACGATTGCCGACCTTGACTCAAGCGAGAAAATCGAGGCGGTGCATATGGCTGAGGCTGTTCAGTACAGAAGTCTCGACAGAAAATACTGGTCGAGAGAATTGTAATAAAGAAGATAAACAGAAAGAAAGAGAAGAATTAACTATGATAAAACTGGTTGCAAGCGACCTTGACGGTACGCTTATCAGAAACGAGTACAACAAAAGCGAAATTGACCCTCAAATAATCGAGCTTGTCAAGGAGCTTAAAAGTCACGGCATAAAATTTGCGGCGGCAAGCGGAAGACAGTACGCAAACATAAGAAATATCTTTGCGCCCGTAGCCGATGAGATTGATTACGTTTGCGAGAACGGTGCGCTTGTCGTGCACGCAGGCGAGATTGTCTTCAAGGATACGGTCGACAGAAAAGAGGGACTCGACCTTGTAAGTCGCATTTTGAGCTTTGATAAGGGTGAGGCAATGGTCTCGGGCGTGAACACCTGTTACATAAAGCCGAAAACAAAGACTTTTGAGGACAGAATAATCAAAAACCTCCAGAATGTCACGACGATAGTAGACGATTTCGAAAAAATCGAAGAGGATTTCATCAAGATTTCCATGTTCTATCCCGACGGAATCAGCGAGGAAATTCACTCCTATTTTGACAAGCTTTGCGACGACGGCACCTACACGAACCTCACCTGTGCGATGGGCGGCAAGCAGTGGCTCGATTTCTTCCACAGAGATGTCCACAAGGGTACGGCTCTCAGAATTCTTCAGGATTACGTTCCGTGCGACGAGAGCGAGACCATGGTTTTCGGTGACAACGAGAACGATATCGGTCTTATGAGAGGCTCGAAGTTCAGCTACTGCATGTCAAGCGGAAACGAAAAGACAAAGAAAGAGGCTCGCTTTCTTACAGATGACGTTGCGGTTACATTAAGTGAGTTCATTAAGACGCTTTGATTTTTGAAGTTTTTGAAATACAGCGTAATATTATCGAAGTTTAAAAAAATATGTCACAAATTTGTGCTATATGTGTTGACTTCTCTTGTTAATCGTGTTAATATTCAACCATAGAAAATTAGGAGTGTACCCTTGATGCCTTTTGACTACAATGAACTTTCAGACGAACAGCTTTGTAATCGCTGTGATGATCCTGAAGCGTTTGCGGTTTTGTCCTCGAGATACTTGGGGCTTGTCAATTCTAAGGTGGCAAAGGTAAAAAACTCTTGGTCGCTTGATGACGAGGATCTTCGACAGGAGGCTTTGCTCGGACTTTATAATGCCGCAAAGACCTATGATGCGAAAAAAGGAGTGACCTTCGGCGCATACGCCGGGGTTTGCATCCTTAATCGTCTGAAAAACGAAGTGCGCAGCCACGTCAGCAGAAAAAATGTTTCACTCAATGATACGGTTTCACTTGACGACGTAGACGTCGGTGAGATAAATTTTGCGGATACTCCCGAGGCTCTTATTGAGGATAGGGAGCGTGTCCTTACTGTTTTAAATCAGATCCATATATCCTTGTCCGATTTTGAGAAAAAGGTATTGGCCCTTTATTTAAGCGGTTACAAGCGCAGCCAGACGGCAGAAATTCTCGGAATAACCACAAAGCAGTTCGATAACGCACTGCAGAGGGTGAGAAAGAAGCTCAGGCAATGACTTTCTAGTAAGGCCGGCGAACAGCCTTAAAATAATTTTTCCTTTTATAGGGCGTGTAAATGTGGAGTTACCCGCTTTTATGAAGGATAATATCTTTATTACTCAAAGCGAGGTAAATCAAAATGTACGAAGACAAGACTTTAGTCTGCAAGGAGTGCGGAAACGAGTTCGTTTTTACAGCAGGTGAGCAGGAGTTCTATGCATCAAGAGGTTTCGTAAACGAGCCACAGAGATGTAAGCCATGCCGTGACAAGAGAAAGGCTGCTATGAACGGCGGCGAGAAGCCTGCAAGAGAGATGTTCAAGGCTGTTTGTGCATCTTGCGGTAAGGAAGCAGTTGTTCCGTTTAAGCCACGCGAGGACCGCCCAGTATACTGCAGCGAGTGCTTTGCAAAGATGAAGGCTGAGCAGTAATCTGTTTTGATGAAAACCTGTATCCGGGTCACGTTGATGACCCGGATATTTTTGTAAAAAACTGATTTTGAGGTAAAAGATAAATATGTTCACTTTAGGTAACAGACTTCTTCTGTGTTCGTCGTTTGTAAGAGAAAATTCCCGTCTTGCCGATATCGGCTCGGACCACGGCTATCTTCCCGTTTATCTGATGAAAAACGGAAAAGTGAAATCGGCTATCGCTGCCGACATAGGAGAGGGGCCGCTTTCTTACGCCAGAAAAAATGCCGCAAAATACAGAACCGATGTCGAGTGTATTTTGTCGGACGGATTTAAAAATATAGAGCCGAGTTCATTTGACGACGCAGTCATAGCGGGCATGGGCGGCGAGCTCATATCGACTATAATTTCAAATGCTGAATTTTTGAAAAATCCCGCTTACAGGCTGATTCTGCAGCCGATGACAGCAGAGCCGGAGCTGAGAATTTGGCTTAGTGAGAACGGCTTTGTCATAGAGGACGAAAAGGCGTGCACCGACAGCGGAAAGCTTTATACTGTTATGTGCGTTTCTTTTGCGGGCAAGGAGAAATCGAAAATCACCGAAGAGGAAATCTATGTCGGCAAACTAAACCCGAATGACGAGTTGTCTCGTGAATATGCGAAGAAGGTCGTGAAGAGACTTAACAACAGGATTTTCGGCGCGAGACACAGAGGAGAGTCGGAGGAAGCCGACAGAATAGGCGGTTTGGTTTCAAGGATAGAGGAGATGTATAAGCTATGAGTACGGTTAAGGATATATATAATATTATAGACGCTGCGGCGCCGTTCAGTGAATCGATGTCTTTTGACAATACGGGAATACTTGTCGGAGACCCAAACGCAGAGGTGAAAAAGGCACTTATCGCACTTGATATTTCTCTTCCCGTTGTCGAAGAGGCAAAGAAAATCGGTGCTGATCTGATTATCAGTCACC
>CAVKLS010000044.1:0-10525 GCA_963657025.1 bacterium
GAATATCCCTGTTGCACTTAATCGCAAACGAGGTGGGGGAGTCAAGCTCCAGCCATTTGCTTGTGCGGTTGCTCTGATATTGGTTGTATTTTGTGCTGAATTCCTGAGGATAGAAGTCAAGCATAGTTTTGTTGGAGTCAAAGTACGAGAAATTGAAGGTTACATTGCAGACATTCCCCTCGACGGTTGAGATTGAACAATAGTCGCTCGGAAGCTGCTGAACCGTGATGTTGTCACTCGACACCCAGAGCGTGCCATAGAAAACATCTTCCCTCAGACACACGGTGAGTATCTGAGGGAACTGAGTTTTTATACTCATTGACGAGAGCAAATTCAGCACCTTGCGGTAATTGTTGCTCACCGTCTTGTCGTTTGCTTTTTGCGGGTCGAGATTGTACGGCTCGATGATGTAAGCCAAATCCGAAAGCCCGACAAAATACTGAATAAGCCGTCTGAAATGACTGCTTGCTCCGTAAATATAGGTGATAGCCTTTCTGAGCTGTTTCTCGTAAGTGTACGGGTTGCTCAGATAAGTTTGAATATCGTCCTTGGAATACACCGAGAAGGTGGGGGACGAGGTGTTATTGTTGAGGTCTCTTGTGATGAGTCTGTTGAGTGCGGCAAATTTGCCCGATATGCCTATTTGCCCGACAAAATCTCTTTTAATATCTCTTGTTTCCGTGTCTTGTCACCCCCTTTGGCGGTTTGATTATGAATATATCGGAGCTGTCCGATGAGCCGCTTTGTCTTTTGCTTAGCCTGTTTTCAACCTGAAGTGCTACATAATAATAGTAGGAGAGAGCGGAATAGCGGTCTTTTCTCATTCCCGACTTCTCGTACACCTTGACCTTGCCGCCGCTTTCCTCGTATTGTAGCTTTGTTAATTCATCTACCAAAAGCGTGGTGTTGATGTACGGCATTTGTATCCTTACCTTTTCTGACGGACTCAGGTTCTGATATCCTTTGATTTCTGAAAGAGCACTTTCTGCGTCGTACTCGGTGCAAAGCAGACGAATTCTTCCGCTTCTGAACGCTTCTCTCAAAAGAAATGCGCAGTCGGAGTTGAATTGAGCACTTGCCTTAATCGACCAAACAACTTTCTCCGCTCCGAAAACTGTGCACCTCGACGCCATCTCAGAATTGTTGCAGCACGAAACGGCAGGATAAATCTCACCTGTTTCGGTGTCGACTATATCCCTTGCAAGAGCGTCGTAAACTCCCAGACCTATGCCATTTGTATCAAGAACGATGTAATCGCACTCGTATTCGTCAAAAAGCTTGCGTATGATTAGAGCTTGGTCGTCTGTTCTCAAGCCCTCGTAGGAGTCGGTATAGACAATATTGCTGCAATATCGTCCTGCTTTAGTGGGTACAAGCTGACCGATGAATATTGCCGTTGCGTCGTTGTTGTTCTTCTTGCTCGACATAAGTGCAATGTCGGCTGAGAGTATTCTTATCTCGCCGTTTTGCTTGGGTGTTATTCTCAAACTCCCCGAACTGCCCAAAAGAGCGGAGAGTTTATTCGGAAGCATAGGATACTTAATCTTTCTGTTTTTCGAGATTGAGGAGAAGTCAAAGAAAGCTCCGTCTGCGTTACCGTACCAAAGAGCTTCGTACTCCATTTCAAACTTAACCTCGTTGAAGTCTGTTTCAGCCATTTCGTCGGCTATCGTCTCTGCGTCTATCAATCCCTCTTCAAGCGAGAGCTGATAGGGAAGACCGCAGACAAACTGCGACTTCGTGTCGTCAAGCATAAAGCGACAGGTGTCCGTGCACTTGAGATAACTCCAGTGGTCGACAAAATAGGCAGAGGAAAGATACATCGTTTTGTTTCTCTCTTTTGCGTACTGCGCCTTTCTTTCTTCCTTTGTGAGGCTCTCGTATTTCGGCATACGCTTTTGCGTAAGAAACTTTCGCAGTATCGTGTCAATTACATCTTTGGAAATCATTCTGAACTCATCCAGAAGCAGAAGATTTGCTCGGTTGCCTCTTGCGGAGTCGCTCGCCGTTACTACCTTTATATAGGAAGAATTCCTGAAGACAATCTGAGCGTTTGTGCCGTTTATCTTGGTTTGCCTTTCGTCTATTTCCGCCGCGAGCTCGGGCGAATTTGGCTTTAACTCGAGAATTATCTTTTCGAGAACATTTATGCTCTGTCCCCTTGTGCCTGAAGCTATACAAATCTTTGTACCGGGGTAAAGAATACAGCGAACCGTGCAGAACACCGCACTCAAAAAGGTTTTGCCTATTCCTCGGCTGCCGATGAAAACAGTGGTGGAGGAGAGGTTCATCATAACGAGAAGTATCTCCTGAAAGAGGTGAAGGTTTAAGTGAAGATAATCGTGTGCGAACCTGTGCGGATTGCACCTATAAAAGCCGCACCAAGCGTCAACCCCGTCCAAAATTCTCTCTTCTCTGCTTTTGGGTTTTGAACTTCCTTTCTTCATGACTTTTCTCCGTCTTCGGTGTCCTCGGACTCTCCGAAAATGTCGTTAAACATGTTTTCGTCGTCCTCGTCATCATATTCGGGGTGTTCCACTCTCATTTTTTCAATTTCTTGCTCGTAAAGTCTGCTGTAGGTGTTCTTAATGCCAAGCATTTTGCAGAGGTGCCCCAAAAACCAAATGCTGATATATCTGACTATTCCGTCAGCGTCTCGCATATCCTCGTCGGGCTCGCTTACGGGTCTTTCGTCCTCAAGCCTTTTTATCCAAAGTCCGAACGGCGTTTTGTCTGACGAGCTGTCGGCTTCGCTTTTTATCTGAGTCGGTTTGAGGTTTAAGCTTCCAAGAAGCGTGTTGAGCGCATTAACGCTTTTGTCTATAGGCTTGCCGTCAAAGCGGTCTCGGTTGATGTCGAGCTCAAGTGCACAAATCTGTCTTATGAGCGCCTCTGCTCCGACATCAAGCTTCATATCCCTCGGAAGTCTCGATATCCAGTACTGCCTTCTTTGCTCAAGCTCCTTGTACATATCGTCCGAATAGCCCGAACCCCAGAAAGCAATGATTTCGGGCGGTGTTTCCGCTTTTTCTACATCATCGGTTGGCTCTGTTAATTTATTTATTTCTCCGTCGGTAAATTTCCACAATGTGTTCTCCGCACGAAGTGTATCGTCATAGCTTTTGCCCGCATAGCTTAGATTGTTTATCTTAGTGATATACTGCGACATTATGCTTCTTGAGCTGCTTTTGAGTGTTGCAACTTCATAGACCGCATCACTCCAGAATAAATCAAGCTTGCGGCACATCTGTCTTACGGCGGCTCTCTCGTCTCCGATTTCTTTGTAATACTCGTCATACATAGAGTCGACACAGCTTTTGCAAAGGTGCATAAATCCTACGCCTTTATAAAGCGTACCGTAGTTCGCCTGAAAGTTGCCTCTTCTTTTTGGGAACTTTGTGCCGCACTTAAAGCAAATGACAGACTCGGAATTCATTTCTATCCCATAAAATCACCCCGTCAAGCTTCGTCTGCGGTATCGCCGCTCTTGTTTTCGTCAAGCGACAACTCATACATCTTTGCACAAAGTCTCAGCTCGTTTCCAAAAGAAAACTTCGGGATATAGTGCCCCTCAATTGTCATTCTTTCGTCCGTGCCGACCACCTTTACCTGTCTTGGCTTTCGGTAGATAAGCCCCAGACTGCCAAAGCCGTGTATGCTTACTTCTTCGCCCTTCTTAAGTGCTTCTTCCGCTACCAGAACAGCCGCGTCAAGGATAGCTGCTATATCATCTGTTGTATATATTGCCGTTTTGTTCTCCGATTTTATGACGAAATCCTTAGAGTTTCCCTCGTCGTCGCTGATGTGAAAAACCTTTCTCGCCGACCTTATCGGCTTTTTCACATTATTCTCCTTGAGAACATCGGAAATCTCTTTAATAAGCTTTTTTCTGTTCACTGTATTCTCCTTTTATTCACTTTATTCGCTTTTTGTTCACTTTATCCGTCAAACCGACGAAGCTCTCTGAGATAGGAAATTACTCTCGGAGTTTCTTCCACATAGTAGTGGTGGCGTTTCGACTTGTTCTTCATTGTTCTCACAAAATGAGCGTCCGAAAACTTCCTTTCGATTAGCTCCTTTGTGTTCTTGTCAATTGCTATCATTTCGTTCATCCTTTTATTCTTGAATTTTGATAGGGGGAAAAGAAAAAACCTACTTTCCCTACCATAATAAGACACACATCAAAAAGCACGAAACCCCTTGGGGCACAAGGAGTTTCGAGACTTCATTAATTTCGCTTTTCCGAATTTTTCTTGTATTTTGCCTTGTTTTCGGCGGTAATTCTTGCGGCGCAAGCTTTACAATACCTCTGTTTTCTGCCGATATTCGGGCTTTTGTACCTTGTTATCGCCCCGCAAACAGAACAGGCAAAATAAGGCTTTCCGCAGTACATCATATACTGATAGCCGATGTTTCTGAAATCACTGATTTTAAGCACGGGCGGCTCCTTGTCGGCAAAACAAACTCTTACATTAGTGTTGTCGGCTCGCTTAGAAAACTCGATTAAACCTTTCTCGTTCAGAGCTTTAAACATAGAACACCGCCTTTCGAGAGATGTGTTTATGTTCGCAAGCCGCATAATCTCGCTTTCCTTTGTGCAAACCCAGTAATCGTTAAGCTCGTTTACTCTCTTTTGATACTTCGCAAGACAAAGAAGAGTAAAGCAAAGCCTTCGTAATTGTTCGCCCTTGAGCACCTTGATTTTCTCAAGCTCCGTTTCGCTCACGGGAATGAAATCTATACAGACCAAAGGCGTGCCGTAGTAATATTTAACTATTCTGTCCAAAGTCTTAGACCACTTGGGAAGAGAAGCGGAAGAATCACACTTTAAAATGTATTCTTCAAGCTTTCTTCTTGTCTGAGCCTTGCTTAAGCCCTCGGCAGAATAATATTTCGTAAGCCTTGAGAGTACCTCGCTCGGCTTGTTTTCAAGCGAGGGGAAGCTTAGTCTTTCGAGAACCCACTCCTTTTCATTCAGCACTGTACTCATTTCCCAAAACAACCTCCTTAATCTCAAAATGCTTTCCGCCGTAATATATGCTTCCGTTTTCCGACTGTACGGGGACAGATATAACTCTGCCGCTTATCTCCAGAAGATTATCGACAATCTCTTCGCCGCATATGTCCCACGCAAAAGCTTTGCCCGAATCTGTCTTATAACAAAGGTCTAAGACAATATCGCAAAGAACCTTTCTGTTCGGACAAATTTCATCGCATTTTCTTGAAAACTCCTCTTTCAAGACCGTTTTGTCTTCACCGCACGAAATCTGCTTGTTTTCCTTAATTCTCTTTTGATATTCTTCGTAAACCTCCTTTACCGCATAAAACTGAGCTTTTGTATAGCTCATACCGCTTTTCATTATCGAGTAGTCGAATTCTTCTTTTGACGCCTTTGCCGAAAAGCTGTCAAATTCCTCTTCAAAACGGCGGCATATCCTGTTCATAACGCAATCGCCTGTTCCGACAGGCATTTTCCTGTCGTAATATCTGATAAAATTTCTTTCTTCGTCTGAAAGATTGTCTGCTTCTTTCGCCTTAAGCTCATTTACGCCTACGCCGAACCGCCTTAAAGAACTGATATTTGTGCTTTTTGTGTAGCTGTTATATTCCTTCATCAAGGCGGGGTAGATATACCTCATAAAATAAGGCTTCTTGTCGGCAAGAAGAGAGAAGCTTCGCTCTCTTTCTTTGCTGTCTTCCGTTTTGGCGGCGGCGTGTCTGTCAAACCACGCCCTCGGCATTGGCTTTGCGATTATTCCTTTTGCTTTATCGATTGCCTGTTTGTTTAATGTTGATGTATTCATATATGTTTTAGCGCACGCTCTGCGTTCCAACCCCTGTTGTATCTCGCCCAAAGAGTTGGATATTTAATGCCTGTTATCTCAGCCCACTCAAGAATCGTATGTTTCTCACCATTTAGTTCGTAGTACGGAGTACAGCGTCTGTTACTTGATTGTTCTTTCATATTCGCCCATCGGCAATTCTCCGGGCAATAATCGCCGTTTACATCTATCCTATCTAATGTACATTTTCCTCTGGGCGCATTTTCGTCATACCCGGTTTTATAAGCCCACTGTCGGAAGGCTCCAAAATCGTCCCATTCTTTGCAAATCTTGATACCTCTGCCACCATAATTGTGATACGATTTGTTGTTACTGTTGTTGCATCGTTGTCTCATACTATCCCATACGGTATATAATCTGGTTCCAAATCCGTGGTGTTTGCTTGCACGATTGCTTAACAAATCTCTCGCCAGACAGCCACACGATTGTGTTTCTCCTCTTGAAAGACATGTTCCTCTGACGACAACCTCGTTGCCACAATCGCAAACACACCGCCACATTACCCTATGACGCCCACTTTGCGATACCTTGTCCTCAGCCCTGCAAGTTACCGTCAGTCTACCGAATCGTTTGCCAGTTAAGTCTTTCACCGACACATAATCACCTCCTATATTGTTATTACAGTTCTGTTATGAATACATATATGAATACATCGTGACGCTACTCACTATTGGCACGGGTGCCCTCTATTTCTCAATAGAGCACAGACTATATCTTCATCCTTTCGGATGCCCACCACTTCGGACTGCCTATCGCTTGCAGTCCTACTCCCTTACGGGATAGTCGTTGAACCTTCCTCTGTTCGAGGCTTGGCTGCTGATTGCCCATTTTTCTCGGTGTTTAGGATTTAACCTTGCACCATCATTACATTTCTTTCTGCTTTCGCTACCCTCACGCTTGCCTTTGTTTCAAAACTGCGTTGTGGTATGTAAAGCTTTAGGGGTTTCCAGCAATTCAATGGGTCGTTTTTCATACACATTTCTGTGTAAGCGAACTCTTTGATAAAAATTCTGTTGAAAAAGTTGATTACACATTATCCGATACGATAAAATCTCGTATTCCTCACTACTTGGGGAGAAGTGAGAACGAAGCTCGTACATTGAGGTTGTGCGGTTCGTAATCTTTCCAATGTCATTTCCGAAGCTCTGAATATTCGAGCGGACAAAATCTTCCTCTGTCGCAACTGTCTTTTCTGCTTTTCTTTGTGCACACATCAGCGAGGGGAGAGGTTTATGATTTTCAAGCAGCACGGTGTTGTCCGTGAGCATAACCAAATCCCCGTCAAACCTTAATACCTTATGTCACCATAAGGAGTAGACTATCTCTTCTTCTGTAAGGACAGAAGCTCGGCACTTCCCACTGTGGAGTTTCACCACGGCAGTACACAACTCATAGGCATATCAATTGACTTAGCCCGTATTTGTTAGTCGTTACACCTTCCACTCATTTCTGAATGGCTTGGCTCGGTGTTGTCTTTGTTTTGTGTTTGGAAACAGAGAGTTTCACCGATAGCGGCGTTAGCCACACCCTGTATTTACAGGTTCACCGAGTTTTGCTTATGCCATCGCTGGCATAGCGGACAATGATTTATCCATACCGTTCAATGCGCACATCGCAGTATCGTGGCTGTTAAATATCGTGCAGGTGTTCATATAACGATACCAATAAGCCGCCGCCTCGCTCCTTGAGACACAGGGAGAAAGAACATTGTTGTGACATGTCATCGGCGCACGAAAGCAGATTAGTTTATCTGCCCCGTTGTCAAGCCAATATTTGTTGTAAATTTCGCCTGCGTTTAACAACCCCGTCACTTCCAATCCGAAAATGCTTTGGCAAAGGGAATAGGGGTCGCCTGAGGCTATCGAGTAATTTCCGTGAACCTTTATTACGCCGATTTTCGCTTCGTTTATCCTGTTTTTAATCAATCGGTACACGGACTTCTTAACATAGTTATCCGAGAAAATGCGGCTGTCTGTCATAATCGCTTTGAGCATATTGTTGTTAAGCCTTTTTACATTTTCTTCGTTCATCTGTGAACCGCCCAGAAAAACCGCAGCCTTTACGGGACTGCCTTCAAGCACCTCTTTAAACTCGTTCATCGTCGGCGTGATGAGCCTTTCGGTTGCTTCCTTATCCAAGTCAAAGCTTTGGATGAACTGATAATTGAGCGAACGCTCGTTTTCAAGCTCTTTCGGACAAACCTTTGTCACGGCAAAGGTGTAACCGTTTGCTATGCTCTTTCCGATGTAATCGTTTATGTCTTTGTAGCTGTCCCAGAGCTTAACCATACTTGTGGTAAGGACAAGCTCAGCGTTTCTTATGTCGAAATCGTTTCCCCAAGCGTCTTTAACGATGTACTCGTGTGCGATTTTGTCGGCGAACTCGATGAAATCAAAGGTGAAAACCATTCCTTTTTCAAAGGCAAATCTTGTGTTCAAGCCGCTCGGAAGATAGCCAAGATTAAGCTCCCTTGCCCACCTTTTCGCAAGAGAGGGAAGCATTAGCCCGAAGCCGTCCGAGGCGTTGAGCAATATTTCTTCGTTCTTCCTCTCTTCCATAACAGGCTCGTCGTTTGCCTCGTCAGACAGATAAACAACATCTGACTTAAAGCTCACCTCGCAGTCGTTCACAACGAGTATTCCTTTTGGAAGAGAGACGGGTGAGGAGGCACTGCACACAAGCGATTTGTACGCTTCAAGCTTTGCCGTAACAAGCGGTTTAGTCTCGTCACGCCCGTTTTCTATTCGCCTTTTAAGCTCACCCGAAAGCCTTTCACTGACAAAAACTATAGTGCTGTTCTTTATTCCGCCGCTCGTCCCAAGAAGCCTCACATACTTCACATCGTTTATGTAAAAGCCCCCACACGCCCTTAAGTAGTCTTTCTCTTTGTCGATTATCAGACACATATAATCAGGCTTGAATTGAAGCCTGTCCAATTCTTCGTAAAGCCTTTTCAGTGTATGCTTGCTCTTTGGACTGTTTACCTCACGGTGTATTCTTTTAATCTCCCTTTTGATGTCCTTCACTCTCTCGTCATAGCCAAAGCGACCGTTCAGTGCGTCTGTCCACCTCAAAATCTGACTGTCGGCAAGTGCGATTATCTCATCGTTTCGCCTCGCTTCGGGGAGCGTCAAACTCAGCTTCCAGCGAGATTTTCTCAGTCTCTCGCTGTGAAGCTTGAATATATATTTTTGTGCCGTGTTCTGCTTCGCTATTTTAAACACCTCTTTTGTAAAATGTATTATAGTGTTGATTATTCAAAATCAGAAACATATCTGTAAAAATCAAGGAGATATTCTTTATACTCTGCTTCCTTGTTGTCTTCAAATATACAAAAGTCATCATATAACGGTACAAAGAATGTGCAAATTCCGCACGATACGCACTTGTCTCCGTAAAGGCACTTAGAGCACCTCTCGCTTCTTTCCTTCTTAATAGTTCTCACCACCTTTCGAAAGGCTGTCAATCCAGTCTGTCAACAAATTTCTCATTCTTCTGCTTGGAAGATAGAGGTAAACCTCTTCGCCGTTTCTTATCGCCGAACGCCAAATCCACTGAACCATAGTAGAGAGAGCATACAGGTCGTCGCTCACTTCAATTCCCTTTGACTGATAAAAGCATTTGTCTCCGACATTCATGTAAATGTTCACGGCATAAATAAGATACTTACATCCGCTGTAATCGTTTGTCGCTCTTGCGTTGAAAGGGAGAAATTCCTTTGTGTAGCCTCTGCCGCCAAGTTTGTGCTCGGCACAAGTGAAGCTCGACCACATTCTTTCCCCTTTTCTTGAACCCTTCCAAATGTTATGTATGAGGTTGACTATGTTCTTTCTTATTCTCTCGACATTATCGCCGCCTCTCTGAAACCAGCTCATAGAAAGGGCGTGAGTGTTGTTTCCGATGCGGTTAAGCTTTTCGTTATCGATTATGTGAAGCTTATCCTTAATCGTACCGACATACTCAGGTATATATTCGTTAGGCTTTCCAAAACGGTATGTTCCGTCCTCATCTCTTTTTACTCCGATATACTCGAAGGGAAAGTCATAAATTTTGAAGAAGTTATA
The DNA here is from genome assembly GCA_963657025.1 of bacterium. Lineage (GTDB taxonomy): Bacteria > Bacillota > Clostridia > Oscillospirales > Acutalibacteraceae > SIG603. The sequence continues at coordinate 9,908 of CAVKLS010000044.1, forward strand.
AAGGTCTTGACCTTCAAACATATAGGTTAGAACGAAAACATCAGAGAACGAGGAAATGAGTTCAGGCGGAAGAAGCCAATAGTAAAGATCTTTCCTTTTATCACTCTTTGTTGGCTGAAGTGTTAAACCTCTTGTTTCGAGCGTTTCAAGTATATCCTTGAATGCTTTACCCTTGTAGCCCTGTTTGACAAGTGTATAATTGCCGTTTTCGTCTGATACATATCCGCTTTCCGAAAGGATTTTGACATCCTCTGTCTCGAGAACATATTTATCAAGAACATAAACATTCTCGTCGATTATGAGAGTGTAGTCCTTATTCTTAATATCGTTGAGCATTGTCTGAGTGTAATTCATAAAAGCACGATGCGTAGTTGCAATATTTCTGTCTTCCTTAATCAGCTCCGCAGTGTGCTCACACTTCTTAAAATGACAGCGGCTTATTTTGTCGCTTGGCTCTGCGAAGTTAAGCATAGGACAGGCTTCCTTGATTCTTGCCGCTTCATCCAGAAACGGAGTGATGTAGATGAACTTCCTCACGCCACAGGTTCTGAAGCTCTCCTCGTTCATATAGTTGATTGCTGCGCTCGATTTTCCAGAGCCCATAATTGCGTCACATAC
>CAVKLS010000045.1:0-1282 GCA_963657025.1 bacterium
GTTCAAGGTTTTCCCGTTCCTCATCGTTGCAATTAACATTCTCATTGCTGTCGCATCGGATTTTGAGTCTGCAATAAAAGGCGCTCATGCTCTCGCAGAAACAGGCTCCGCATGGTGGTATTCCAACGAGGGAATTTGGCTTTATGGTGGCTGGTGGAACTGGGTAAACGGTATAGCTGGCATAATTAATATCTTCTGTATGACAGGTTGGTGGGGAATTTACCAGTCTAAGGATAAGAAAGATATGCTTTGGCCCGATATGACCTGGTGTTATATCGTCGCATATGATATCTGGAACTTTGAATACACCTACAACAATCTTCCGACCCACAGCTGGTATTGCGGTCTTGCGCTCCTTCTTGCCCCAACATTTGCAAATGCTCTTTGGAACAAGGGCGGTTGGATCCAGAACAGAGCAAACACACTTGCAATTTGGTGCATGTTTGCTCAGATAGTTCCACAGTTTATGCTCAGCGATAAATTCGCTGTTTATTCCTCAGTCTATCCCGAGGGATATGTAATGAACGCTTCCGTTGCACCCGCAAGCGCCGACCCGAGAGCACAGGGAATTTTGGCAATTCTCGCTCTTGCGGCAAACGTCATCATTCTTGCAATCATCATCAAACGTTCGATTGAAACAAAGACAAACCCATACAAGAAAGAAATATTCACATATCAAAGAGACTACAAGCTTGCACTTGAAAGAGCAGCTAAAAGCAAATAACAAGAGGTAATATGAACGAGTACAAGGTTATCGAAATCAAGCATTCGGTATTTGAAAACAATGACAGAGAAGCAGACAAGCTTCGTGAACAACTAAAAAAGGACAAAACATTTCTTCTGAACCTGATGTCCTCGCCCGGAAGCGGCAAAACAACCACGCTAAAACAAACCATTGCCGCCCTTAAGGACGAATATAAAATCGGAGTTATGGAAGCCGACATTGACAGCGAGGTTGACGCTAAGACTATATCCGAGACGGGTGCAAAATCAATTCAGCTGCACACGGGTGGTATGTGCCACCTCGATGCAGGCATGACAAAGCAAGGACTTGATAATTTTGACGCACAGGATTTTGATTTTGTCGTGCTCGAAAACGTGGGAAATCTTGTTTGCCCCGCAGAATTTGACACGGGAGCGTCCAAAAATGCCATGATTTTGTCAGTCCCCGAGGGAGATGACAAGCCGCTCAAATACCCATTGATGTTCACGATAAGCGACTGCGTGCTCATAAATAAAATCGACACAAAATGCGTTTTTGATTTTGACGACGATGCAGTAG
>CAVKLS010000045.1:1292-10386 GCA_963657025.1 bacterium
ATGCAGTAGTCAAGAGAATTAAAAAGCTAAATCCAAATTGTGAAATTTTCTTCATAAGCGCAAAAACCGGTGAAGGAATCGAAAATTGGGTAAATTGGTTAAGAAAACAAATCAATAACTGGAACAACTAAACTTCCTTTGACAGCAAAACCGATGCACACAAAAATGCATCGGTTTTGCTTTTGTAATATTTCATATAGTAAATTACCCGAAGCAATTTGCCTCGGGTAATTTTAAGGAAGGTGGTATTAGAAAAGGGTGTATACCGTGTACTCGAAATTTAGTCATCGAGAGCTTTGATAAAGCGGCTGAAAGCCTTTTTGCCCTCTTCTGTTCTCTTGAACACTCCAGCATCCTCCAAAACCTCGACAAAAACCTTGCCGATTTCTGCCTGAACGATACCGTGAATGTTTTCCTTACTGAGCTCATACCAAGAAGCCCACTGCTCTGCCCAATCTGCATGCGAAGCAGTCAATTCATTTTCATGAAGATTTTCACCGCTTAAAAGTGCGTCCTCGAGAGCATGCATCTCTTTTTTCAGTCGTGCGGGAAGCACAGCAAGACCCATAACCTCGATTAAGCCGATGTTCTCTTTTTTGATGTGGTGAAGCTGGGCGTGCGGATGGAAAACACCAAGCGGATGTTCATCTGTCGTGATATTATTTCGCAGAACCAAATCCAGCTCAAATTTACCGTTTTTCTTTCTTGCAATCGGTGTGATTGTATTGTGAGGAACGCCGTCTGTTTCCGCAAAAATGAACGCAGACTCATCTGTGTAGGCTCTCCACTTTGTCAATACGATATCAGCAGTAGCCACAAGCTCTTCCGCATCACTGCAAGAAAGTCGGATTACGGACATCGGCCAGCTCAGTATGCCTGCTGTGACATTTGGATATTTCTTAAGTTCAAACTCACTCTCACACTCAGCCTTTGCCATTGCGAAAACATATCTTCCGCCCTGGAAATGATCGTGGCTTAAAATCGAACCGCCAACAATCGGCAAATCGGCATTTGAACCTACTGTGTAATGAGGAAATTGTGCAACAAAATCGAGCAATTTCTCAAAGGTAGCCCTGTTGATTACCATAGGAACATGCTTTTCATTGAAAACGATGCAGTGCTCATTGTAATAAACATACGGTGAGTACTGAAGATAATAATTCTCTCCGAAAAGGCTGATGGGGATTATTCTGTGGTTTTGTCTTGCCGGATGAGTAAGTGTGCCCGCATATCCCTCGTTTTCTCTGCACAGCTGGCAGGCAGGATAAGCCGATTTTTTGAGTTTACCCGCAAGCGCAATGTCTCGTGGGTCTTTCTCAGGCTTTGACAGATTAATTGTGATATCAATCTTTCCGTACTCAGAATCGACCGTCCATTTTTCGTCCTTTTTGATTCTGTCCTCACGGATATAATTGGTAGCCTTGCTGAAACGGTAGTAATCGTCGGTTGCCTCCTCAGGCGAAAGCGAATAAAGCTCTTTGAATCTCGTTCTCACAACTGACGGAAGCGGCGTCACCACACCCATGATTTTCGTGTCAAAAAGGTCTTTTTCCGTGCCTGTGGGCTCATTGAGTATTCCGCTTTCCACCGCATAGGCCAACATATCCTCAAGAATCTCGTGGATCTCTCTCGGCTGACTCACCTTGTCTTGCGGAAAATACTCATCACGCTCAAAAACCTCAAGGAGGGCATTGGTTACATAAACCTCGTCCTCTTCTGCGACAAGCTCGTTTTTCTCGGCATAAAGCACAAGCTCATAAATCAAATCATCTATCATTGTAAGTCACCTCTTGATTCAGATTCAAATAACCTTAATTCCGCCGTACTTACGGATTTTCATAACAACACAGGAATTATCTCCGAAAACGCTGTCGAGTGTTTTCTTATACTCTGCAACAAGCTTATTCGGAACAAATGCCTGAACTGTACCCGCAAAGCCGCCGCCGTGAACTCTGCAAGCTCCCTCGTCACCAAGCACTGCCTCACTTACGGCAAGAGCTACAGACAGATTCTGATGCACAACATCCTTGCTCGTGTAAACATTCTGTAGGAACTTATAGGATGAGTTGCCCGACTTCTTGACAAGTGCAAAGAAATCATCAAGCTTCTGCGACTTCAAAGCCTCAACCTCTTTTTCGACACGCTCATTCTCGCAAGCGTAATGGTATGCACGAAGGAAAGCTCTGTCGCCGCACTTCTCTCGAATCTTTGGCGCATTCTCAAGAACAAATTCCTTTGATATGTCACCGAGAACCTCTCTGCCGAAAAGATTTGCGACAGACTTCATTTCAAACGGAATTGAAGCATAGTCAGCTGTGAGGTCAGCGTGCGAACCCTTGGTATCTGTTATGCAAAGCGAATAACCGTAGGCGTCCAGATCAAGCTTAACGCTCTCAACCTTGGGGTTTTCCGTATCGGCGAAATCAATATGAACAAGACTTCCGACCGAACAAGCCATCTGGTCCATAAGTCCCGAGGGCTTTCCGAAATAAACATTCTCGGCAAACTGACCTATCTGAGCGATTTCAATTGCGGATATTTCGCCGTTATTGTATTCACCAGAAACAATCGTGCCGAGCAAGGTCTCAAATGCTGCCGACGAAGAAAGTCCCGATCCGATAAGAACATCACTTGTGATGTATGCCTTGAATCCGCCTATAGCGTGACCGTTCTCCTTGATTTTGGCAAGCACGCCACGGATAAGCGCCGCCGTGCTCTCCTCTTCCTCGTCTATCTTCTCGAGATTGCCGAGAGAAACCTTTATCTGCTCAAAGCCGTGAGAAATAACATAAGCCCAAGGCTCATCGATTTTCTCGACGACTGCAATGGCGTCGCTGTTGACAGAAGCCGCCAAAACCTCGCCGTGCTGATGGTCGGTGTGGTTTCCGCCAATTTCACTTCTTCCCGGTGCGCTGTAAACGGATACATCAGCGTCACCATAACAGGTTTTGAAAGCCTCAAGCGCCTTTTTATATCTTTCACGCTGGTATTCGATTTTTGCCGCATCAACATAAATATCGAGCAGCTTCTCATCATACCCGCCGTTTTTAATCAAATTAATAATTTCGTTTATCTTCATTGTTAATCCACCCTTTCGCATATAGTTAACAGAGTCAACTCCTACTTTATTTTAGCACTGTCGGGATAATTATCAAGAGGAACATTTTAATATGAGCCGACATTTATTAATGAATATTTTAGCTACTTTTGCTAAAATCCGACGTTTTTTAATCACAGAAAACGGGAGGCACCTTCTATTTTCCCAGCTTCAAAAGGCGCCTCCCACTCGTACTCAATCTGACTTCAAAGTATTACACATACAGGTATAAGGAACTCAGGCAATGCCCTTTTCCTTCTTGATTTTCTCACAAGCCTCTTCGACCTTCATTCTCGAGAGGACAAACATAATTAAAATCTCAATTACAAACGGAATTACAAGATACATCATGCTGATCATATTGATTGCCGAATCAGGCTGAGTTGTAGCTGTTCCGACATAACCCGCTGCCTGTAAGAGCCAGCCTGTGATTGCAGTACCGATACCGCCGCCGACCTTAACACCGAAGGATGTGCAGGAATACATGGTTCCGTCGACACGCTTTCCCTGAGTGAGATATGTGTACTCGGAGCATGATGCTATAACAGCATTCATATCGCCCTGCCACGGTCCCTGTCCTAAAGCTGCAATTGCTGTGAAGAGAAGCATAAGCGGAACGCTTCCCATCCAGCCTGCCACAACAACAAGACCTCTGCCGACAACAGCCAACATATAGCCGCGAAGATTAAGCTTGTACATTCCCTTCCACTTACCGACAAGAGTAGGTGTGAAAATAAGAGAAATGATAAGCGGAATGTTAACAGCCCAAGAGAAAACACTGTAAAGGTTTGTGTTATGAAGAACCCAAGTCATGTAGTAGATACCTACACCGATCATTGCGCTGTAAAGCTGCTGAAGAATGTATGTACCGCAAATCATCATGTAGAACTTGTTCTTGACAAGAAGTCCGAATGCCTCGATAAGACCGTACTTCTCCTCATCGCCATCCGCTTTACCGTCGTTAAGCTCCTCCTCGGAAAGCTCATTAACAGAGAATCCTGAGATTGTGTTGACGATAAGACCGATAATCGCATAGATGATGGCAACGGTTCTCCAAGCGCCTGCTCCGCCGCCCAGAACCTCAACGAACTGAACAGTAACGGACTGAATCAAAAGGCTTGTTGCGAACGCAAAGATGAATCTGTATGAACCCATCTGAACTCGCTCCTTGCTGTTCTTGGTGACAAGCGAGGTGAGTGCAGAATATGCGATGTTGTTAGCCGTGTAGAAAACGCCGTTAAGTAAAGTATAAGCGATAAAGAACCAAGCGTACTGAGCTGTTGTGCCAAGGCTTGTGGGAATTGCGAAAACGCCGACAAGTGTGATAGCACAGCCGATGTAGCCGTAAATCATCCACGGTCTTGCCTTACCCATTTTGCTGTGGGTTTTATCAATCATCGAGCCGAAGAAAACATCCGTAAAGCCGTCAAAAAGCTTTGATACCGCAATGAGAGTACCGACAACGCCGGCGGCAAGTCCGATTGTATCTGTGAGATAAACCATGACAAACGCCGAAAGGAACGCATAGACAACGTTACCGGCGATATCGCCTGAGCCGTAACCGATTTTGTTATACCATTTTAAATAAGTTTTTTCTTCCATTTGAAAATTCCACTCTTTCTGAATTACCGTTCTTATTTGACGAACGGGATTATTGTAAAGCCAAATCTAAATTCAGCCTCATCAAACTGATATTTGGGGAGAAGCTTTGGTCCGCAGCTGTTAGAGCCTATACCGTTCAATTTGTAGTCCACGCAAAGAACAGTACTGTCAGCTTCCTCAAGCTCAAAGTTATGTGCCGACTTTTCAAGCATTTCCTGAGTGTAATTCGATGCGTTAAACGAAAATGCATTTTTCGACGCTACCGAAACACCGCATTGACCGCCTGTAAGCTCTACAAACTCGCAATCAAAGTGACTGCCGTTTTCCTGCGGCTTAATGTAGTCCTCATGCATATCAGCTACACTGCTTCTGAACAAACCGTGATAAGAGCCTCTGTGCTTATCGGAATAACTCTCCTGGGGACCCATTCCGAAATAGCTTACTTCATCAAGTTTTTTATCGAGGAACATACGCACGCCGAATCTTGGCAATACGGGGAATTCAGCGTCCTTTTGGGCATGAATCTCGGTGTCAATTCTTCCGCCGCCGTCAACAGTCCAAACAAGATTAACATCAAGTATCTTCTGCACCGTTGCCGCAACTACACACGCATTCACTGAAACCTTTACGCCACTGCCGTTCTGAACGCATGCGACTGTATAGGCTCTTGTGTACGCTTCATCATAATGAGCTTTTTTCCACTCATTTTTGATGTACATATCGTTATCTGTCGGTGCTCTCCAAATGTTTAGCTGCATGGGGTGAGTCAAGTACTCTCTTCCGCCAAAGCTCATTTTTTCAAAAAGACCAGTTTTCTTGTCGAGTACATATGTGAAGTCGGCACCCTTGAGAATCAACTGCGTGTCACTCTCGCTAATATTGATATCACCTGTTGATTTTTCATCCAAAAGCTTAATAGCAGGAGTATATCCGCTGTCGGCATTCTTGAGCAATACCTCATCAAAGCCGAGCACATGACCACTGCTCAGAAGCGGCAAATCCTTCTTCAGACGATAAGTCAGTTTGAGATACATTTTTCCGCTGTCCTTGACAGGCAAAATAAGTATGGTCGAACCGTCCTCGTGTGGCTTTACGCTAAACTCGGCAAGTCTTCCCTTCTGAACCGTAAGTCCGTTATGTGTGAGTTCATAACAGATTTCGGCGTAATCCTTAAGGTCATCAAAATCCATGTAGTTGTGAAGTACAAGCTTACCCGTCTCCTGATTATAAGAAACAACTCTCGCAGGACGGTAAACATTCTTATACTCAAGAAGACCCGTGTGCGGCTTTCTGTCAGGATAAACAAGTCCGTCCATACAGAAGTTGCCGTCATGAATTATCTCGTCGTGATCTCCGCCGTAATAATATTTGGTTCTGCCGTCAGCCGCTTTTCCGTGAGCAATCGCATGGTCGCACCACTCCCAGACAAATCCGCCGCACATAATGTCATGCTGCTGAATCATCTCGAAGTAATCCTCGAAGTCTCCGGGGCCGTTGCCCATGCTGTGGCAATATTCCACCAAAAGGAACGGCTTGCTTGCGTCCTTCTCAAGATACTCGTTAATCTCGTCCAAGCCGGGATACATGCGGCTGTACAAATCAAGATTATCGTAGTTATAAGTCACCTCATAATTGCGGTATCTTGCGCTTTCGTACTGAGTAATTCTGTCAGGGTCAAATGTCTTAGTCCATTCAAGAGCTTTCTCAAAGTTGCAGCCGTAAGCACTTTCATTGCCCATCGACCACATAACTATCGAGAAACGGTTCTTGTCTCGCAAGACCATTCTCTGCACTCTGTCAAGAATTGAAGCTTCCCACTTCGGATCATCAGCAAGCTTCTCGTTCCATCTTGAAAAACGCTCGAGGTCTGTGTCCTCTTTGCGGTAAATCAGGAACGGGCCGTGTGCCTCAATGTCCGCCTCCTCGATTACCATAAAGCCGAACTTGTCGCAAAGCTGGTAAAAGCGTGCGTCATTAGGATAATGGCTCGATCTGATAGCGTTGAAATTATGCTCTTTCATCAAAGTCATATCCTTTTTGAGTTGCTCCACACTTATGGCAAAACCTGTTTCGGGATCGGAATCGTGGCGGTTTACACCTCTGAACTTAATCTTCTGTCCGTTAAGATAAATTACTTTATCTTTAATTTCTATCTTGCGAAGTGCTGTTTTTTCAACTATCGTCTCGTTATCACTCTCGATAACAAGCGTGTAAAGATACGGATTTTCAGTGTTCCAAAGTATCGGCGAATCAACCGTAAAGCTAACCTTTCCGTTCTCGGAAACACTCTCCTCGCCTATCTTGACACCGTCTGCCGTTTCAAGAGTAAGCTTAGCCTCACCCTCGCCGTAAAATTCAACATCAACCGAAATCTCGGCTTTATTGTCCGATATATCAGTTCTAATGCAATAATCTCTTACCGCATTAATCGGACGCTTGAGTAAATAAACATCACGGAAAATTCCGCTCATTCTGAATTTATCTTGATCCTCAAGATAAGAACCGTCACACCATTTCAGAACCAACACGGCAAGAGTGTTCTCTCCGTCAACGAGAATATCGCTTACGTCAAATTCACCGTTTGCGTGAGAAACCTGATCGTATCCGACATATTTTCCGTTAAGCCAAACATAATAACAGCTGTCGACGCCGTCAAAATTCAAAAACGCCTTAGGAGCTTTCAAATCTTTTATGTAGTTAAATTTATGTACATAAGCACCACAGGGAATATCCTGAGGCACATACGGCGGATCAAACGGGAACGGATAGCGTATGTTAGTGTACTGATGACTGTCATATCCCGACATCTGCCACACACTCGGAACGCTGATATCGTCAAACGATGAAATGTCATAGCCGTTCTCATAGAAAGCTTCCCTGACATCGTAAATGCTCTCGAAATACTTAAATGCCCATTTGCCGTTTAAGCTCTGCAAGCGATCGGACTTCTCCCGCTCTTCGACAAGATCATCCATACGCACTGAGGCAGGTATATAATAGGCTCTGGGCTTCTCTGTGTTTTCATGAAGCACGCTTAAGTCTTCGTAATATCTCGGTATAATCATGACAATCCTCCCTTATATATTATTTTTTACACATTACGGTAATTTTGTGCATATCATTCGGCCGAATTGATTCATTAATTATCGCATTTGTTGTTTTAATGATATTGATTTTGTTCAATAAAGTCCATAAATTAAATTAGACAAAATATGCACAATATGATACAATTTCAGTAAGTTCACAAAAGGAGGCTGCCATGTACATTAACACAGGTTATCTTCATTCATCGAGGATAGATTTCAAGGACAAAAGCCGTCCGCTTATAGTCGGCAGCTGCGGAAATTACCGTCTGTCGAGCCATTCAAAAATGCCCACATGGAGACCGAACGGCAGACGGGACTTTCAGATAATCTACATTGCTTCTGGACTTGTACATTTTCACTTTGACAAGCCCGAAAACGAAACAGTTGTTGGTGCGGGAAACATCGTTCTTTTCCGTCCCAAGGAACTGCAGAAATACGAATTTTACGCTAAAGACAAAACGGAAGTCTTCTGGATTCACTTCACAGGCAGCGAGGTGAAGAAAATACTCAGAAATTACGGTTTTGCCGACAGCGAGCGTGTATTTCATGTCGGCACGTCAATGGAGTACGAGCGGATTTTCAAGAAAATTATATTTGAACTTCAAAAAACACAGTCTTGCTATGAGGAGATGCTTCAGATTTTACTGCGCTACCTCCTTATCAGCTTCAGCCGTGAGATGACAAAGGAGCACGTCCTCAAAAACGAATTCCTCGATAAGCAAATGGAGTCCGCCGCAAATTACTTCAGCGAAAATTATAATCTTGAAATCAGCGTGGAGGACTATGCCGCATCTAAGGGCATGAGCGTCTCATGGTTTATACGCAATTTCAAAAAATACACAGGTCAGACTCCCGTTCAGTATCTCACCGCAATTCGTATGACTAATGCTCAGGCTTTGCTTGAAACAACAAGCTACTCCGTAAACGAAATCGGCAGAATAGTCGGATATGCAAATCCGCTTTATTTCAGCCGAATGTTCCGAAAGCAAAAGGGCTGTTCGCCGTCTGAATACAGAAATCGTTCTCACGAGACATAAAAATAACTCCTGTGCCTTTTGTGGCATAGGAGTTTTCTCTTTGCTTAATTCTTTATCTCAGCATTTCTTCAAGCTTGCTTTGCAAAATTTCTTCTGTTCTGTCGCTAAACACATCAAGTCCCTGTGCGCAGTAAAAATCAAGCTTGGGAATAGCAAACATATCGCACGTTTCTCGCAAATAAATTTTCACACTCGGATTTTCGCTTACAAATCCGCCTGCCGTAGTGATATAAACAAGCCTATTCGCTTTACAAAGCTTTTGCGGCATACCC
>CAVKLS010000046.1:0-10133 GCA_963657025.1 bacterium
CGAACTGAAGCATGCTTGTGCCCAGTGCCTGAGAGATGAGTCCGCCCCAGCCGTTATCCTTGAAGCTTGCGACCGCAAAGCCTACCATTTGGCAGCAGCAGCCGACGACGGCGGCACCAGCGGCAAGACCCGATAAATCGAGCATGATGCAAAGTGCTGCACTTGAAATAGGTGCGGTGAGTGCAAGACCTACGATTACGGCAATGAGAATGCCCATAGGAAGCGGAGCGAGAGTTGTGGCATCGTTGATAATGCTTCCCAGACCGCTCATGAGACTGTCTACTCCGGGGCCGACAAGCTTGCCTGCAAGTCCGCCTGAAACAATCGTAACAATAGGAGAGACGACGATATCAACCTTAGTCTTTCCGCTGACGAGCGAACCAATCTCTTCGCCGAAGGTTGCGGCTACAAATGCGCCGACGGGACCACCGATGGAATAACCGAAAGCACCTGTTGCAGCCGAGGAGAAAATGACAAGCGGCTTAGCTTTAAGTCCCCATGCGACCGAAACACCGATTGCGGCACCGACCACATTTGAGCTTGCGACGAGAACAGCGCTGATCTCGGTCAAAAATCCGAGATAGGGGAGCTTTCCGAGCTGAGTTAAAATCAGTCCGATGATGAGCGATGAGAAAAGGCCCAAAGCCATGGCGCTCATTCCCTCAACAAAATAACGATGTGCGTACTTTTTAACTACGGCAAAAACGCCGCTTCCGTTTGATTTTGAAATTGATAAATCCGACAAAATATTCTTCCTCTCTGAATTGAAATCCTTCTTTGACCCCGAAGGAAAAGGAATCTATAGTAGCTATGTTGCGTCGGTTGGTGTCCTCTTTTTTCCGCCGTCATCGCCTGACCGTCTTTTCGGTACTGTCGGTCGTGACGTCGGCTTACTCAAGGTACTCCGCCCTTCGCCGTATGTAGTTTAAAATAATGGGACGCTTGCCACAGAGAGGACGGCAAACGCTTATTTCCCGTATTGTCAAGAATTATACACAATTATACCATAAGTTAAAATTTAATCAAGCTTCTTATTCAGATGATAATGCCGTTCAGGTGGTCGATTTCATGCTGAATTATCTGAGCCGTGAAGCCCGAGTACTTTTTATGCTGTTTTTTGAAGCTCATATCAAGATATTCAACCTCAATCTCCTCGAAGCGTTTTGTTTTGCGTACGCCGTCCAGAGAAAGACAGCCCTCTTCGGTTTCGTACTCTCCGCTTTTAGATACGATTTTCGGGTTAAACATTACTATATTGAAAAATCCTACGGTCACAGCAATGATATTCTTGTTTTCGCCTATCATATTTGCCGCCATACCCACACAGCGCTCACGGTTTGCCGAGAGTGTCTCGAGCAAATCATTTGCCGTTTGGAGGTCTTCCTTGCAATTTTTGGCGGGTACGGATTTGCGTTTCAAAAAGAGAATGTCTCTGACGATATTTCTAACCAAATGATCAACTCCTTTTCATCATAGTATATCAGGAGCGGAACAAAAAGAAAAGAGCCGACTTTTGTCGGCTCGATTGCTTGAATGAGTGATAATAATGATTAGTTACCGAAGCTGATGCCCGTGAGCTTAGCCTGCTTGATGATATCGCTTTCGGGATCGATATACTTAAGCTTTCCTGCGATGTCGGCAAGCGGAATATCGACAATCTCAAGTCCCTTGAGAGCGACCATTTTGCCGAAGTCCTTGTTGATGACATGCTCTGCGGCTGCCGCACCGAGTCTTGTGGAAAGAACTCTGTCGTATGCACACGGTGAACCGCCACGCTGGGTGTGACCTGGGACGGTAACTCTTGCCTCAACGCCTGTTTCTTCAACAATCTGATCTGCAATCTCATAAGCAACGGAAGGATACTTTCTGTTGGCAACCTTCTCCTTGTACTGCTTTTTCTTGAGCTTTGCGTCTTCCTTGGAAATTGCGCCCTCGGCAACGGCGAGAATGGTGAATTTCTTGCCTGTCTTCTCTCTCTGCTTGATAGCCTTGCAGACCTTCTTTATGTCATATGGGATTTCAGGGAGAAGAATGACGTCGGCGCCGCCTGCGATACCGGCGTAAAGAGTAATCCAGCCGACCTTGTGACCCATAACCTCAACGATGAAAACTCTTGAGTGGGAAGCGGCTGTTGTGTGGATGCAGTCGAGAGCATTTGTTGCAATCTCAACGGAGGAGTGGAAACCGAAGGTCATATCTGTTCCCCAGACATCGTTATCAATGGTTTTCGGACAACCGACAACGTTGAGACCCTCTTCGCTCAAGCGGTTAGCTGTCTTAAGAGAGCCGTTTCCGCCGAGAACTACGAGAGCGTCAAGACCGAGCTTCTTATAGGTGGACTTCATTGCCTCAACCTTGTTGATTCCCTCTGCTGTGGGAATATCAATCTCCTTGAACGGAGTTCTGCTTGTTCCGAGGATAGTACCGCCCTCTGTGAGTATGCCCGAGAAATGCTTCGGCTTCATAAGCTTGTAGTTCTCGTAGATCATGCCCTTGTATCCGTCTAAAAATCCGTAGATTTCTACATCTTCAACATTCTTGTAGAGTGCCTTTGCCACGCCTCTCATGGTTGCGTTCAGAGCCTGGCAGTCACCGCCGCTGGTGAGCATTCCGATTCTTAACATAGTTAAATTCCTCCTTGCAAAAAATCCTATCATATTCACGTTTCATGATTAGGTATCGAATATCTATAAAATTAATGATATAACATAATTTTCGTCAAGTCAACAATGAAAATGACAATGTTTTTTGTTACTAAAATACAAATAGGGACGAAATATCGCCCCTATCGAAAGTTTTAATTTGTCTGAGCAGGGGTTTTGACCTCTTCGTCATATGCCTCTGCAAAGAAAATCTCCTGAGAATTGAGCTTTTCTCCATTCGGATGGAGATTTCTGTCAACATAAAGACCTTCAGCGGTCTGCTCCTTGCCCTTCTCGTCGTCCGACATAACGGTATCGAAGATATGGCGAACCTTTGCTCTGATTGTCTCGTCGTAAATCGGGGCGGCAATCTCAACTCGTCTGACGGTGTTTCTCGTCATGAAGTCGGCACTTGCGATGTACATGCTCTCCTCGTCACCGATGCCGAAACGGTAGATTCTCGAGTGCTCGAGGAATCTGCCGACAACGCTGATGATTGTGATGTTGTCGGTAAGGCCCGGAACCTTCGGCTTGAGACAGCAGATGCCTCTGATGATAAGCTCGATTTTGACGCCCGCCTTTGATGCCTGAATGAGCTTGTCGATAATCTTCTTGTCAGTCAGGGAGTTAACCTTGGCACCGATGTAAGCAGGTTTTCCTGCCTGAGCGTTTGCGATTTCGATGTCCATCATATCGAGAATTCTGTTCTGCAGGCACTTGGGGGCAACGAGAAGATGCTGCATTTCCTCGACTGTCTCGCCCATGAGAAGTGCGCCGAACACCTTTGCGCCCTCTGCGCCGATATTCTGGTTAGCTGTGATGAGAGAAAGGTCGGTATAAAGACGGGAGGTTTTCTCGTTGTAGTTTCCCGTTCCTATCTGGGTGATGTAGCTGAGCTCTCCTCCGATATTTCTTGTGATGAGGCAAAGCTTGGAGTGAACCTTGTAGCCCGGCAGACCGTAGATGATGTTGCATCCCGAATCCTCGAGGCGGCGGCTCATCTCGATGTTGTTTTCCTCGTCGAATCTCGCACGAAGCTCAACCAAAACATCGACCTCCTTGCCGTTCTCTGCGGCTTCCACAAGAGCCTCGATAACCTTGCTTCGCTCGGCTACACGGTAAAGCGTCATCTTGATGGAAACAACGCTGTCGTCCTCTGCTGCCTCGTTGAGAAGCTTGATGAAGGTTCTCATATCGTTGAACGGATAGGAGAGAAGAACATCCTTTTTCTCAATCTGAGGAATGATTTTCTCCTTCGGGTTAAGCTGGTTTGTAAGTCTCGGAGAACGCTTCTCGTAGAAAAGCTCGGGCTTGTTTCTGAGGCTGTCCTGAATCGAGAAGACAAACTTTAAATCAAGCGGTGTGCCAACATTTATGACATGCGATGCCTTAAGCTTGAGGTGCTTCAGAATTTCGCTCTGTGTCTCCTGGGAAAGCGGTCTTGAAAGCTCCAGTCTTACGGGGCTCAGACGCTTTCTCTGCTTGATAAGACGCTCCATAGCCTCACGGTAATCGAGGATTTCCTCGTCGTAAGCGTCCTCTGTATCGATGTCGGCGTTTCTTGTAACTCTGATGATAGACTTTTCGACTATCTCGTATTTCTTGTAAAGCTTCTGAACAAAATGAAGAATAAGTTCCTCGGAGAGCATGAATGTGCCCGGTCTTGAGGGAATCTCAATCAGTCTCTTGAAGACGCTGTTCGTGCACGGAATGATTCCCAGTCTCGATTTGTCGGACTTGGACTTCTTGCTCTTGAGAACAACGAGTGCATAAAGCTCCTTGTTGTTGAGGAACGGGAACGGCTGAGATTTTCCGATTACCATCGGAGAGAGGTAAGGCGCAATGTTGGTGTCAAAATACTTCTCGATAAGCTCGCCCTCGGACGTGGAAAGCTTATTGAAGTTGATGATTCTTATTCCGTGCGGCTCAAGCTCACCCATAAGCTGCTCGTAGACAAGAGCTTTTTTCTTCTCGAGGCTTTTTACACGCTTGAGAATTGCCGCAACCTGCTCGGAGCTTGTCATGCCTGTTTTGTTCTCTCTTACCTTCGGGTCGGTCAGGTGCTGGTCCATAAGAGAACCGACACGAACCATGAAGAATTCGTCCAGATTTGTCTGGAAAATTGAGGCAAAAGTAAGTCTCTCGGCAAGCGGAACCTTCGGATTACCGGCCTCGTTCAGGCATCTCTCGTCAAACTGAAGCCATGAGAGCTCACGGTTTGTGTAGCAGGAAAAATCCTTGTTCTTGTTTCCTTTTTCATCTTTTTCTGTCACGGTATTCTCACCGAGCAGAGTTTCTTGGATTTCCATATGATTGTCCTTTTTAATTAGATTTGTAAATGAGAAAACATCCACATTGTATACTTAGAGTATATATCAAAAGTATACTTTAAATGCGGCATAATTTCAAGTTAATATGATAAAGCATGAATGTAAAATCGAGGTGTTATGTGTGTAAATATCATGTAAAATTTTTAATTTTATTTTTTATTTTCCGATACAGAAAAACAGAAGCGGCGGAGTATGCGAGAGCTGAAATTTAAAAATGTCTTAGTTTCAAAAAATAGGCTCAAAAATAGAGCAAAGCACAAGAAAAAGATGATTTTTGCACAAAAAAGAGACTCAAATTTCAAAATATACTCTTGACAGAGAAAAAACTAAAGTGTATAATTCTAACAAATTAAAGAAGCAAACAAAGGCTGAGAAGAGAAGAGTAGCCCGTACCGATTGACAAAGAGAGCCGATGGCGGTGGGAATTCGGTGCAAAAGATACGGAGGAAGAACATCTCGGAGCCGCTGACCAAAAGCCCTGAAAAGAAAGAGAAAGAAAAATTAGGCGAGGCAAGTAGATTCAGACGCAGCTGCAGCGTTACAGGCAGATTCGCATGTCAGTGCGAAGCAAGCGGAACACAAAGATGTGATCAATTTTGGGTGGTACCGCGGATGGCTGATAGATTATTCAAGCTGTTCGTCCCTTAGATTTAAGGGATGAGCAGCTTTTTTATTTTGTATTCGCCCGAAAAAAGAAAGAAGGACAGAGAAATGAACAGAACTCATTACTGCGGCAGATTGACGGAAAAAGAAATGGGTAAAACGGTTACCTGTGCAGGCTGGGTGCAGACAAAGAGAGACATGGGTGGAGTTATCTTCATCGATTTGAGAGACAGAGAGGGAACTCTTCAGGTTGTTTTCAACGCAATGTACATGAGCGAGAAGGAATTCCACATCGCAGAGACGCTTCGAAACCAGAGCGTCATCGAGGTTACGGGACTTTTACGCAGACGTGACGAGGAGACCTACAACCCTAAGCTTCCGACAGGTACAATCGAATTGAAGGCGGAGAAAATCACACTTCTTTCCACAAGTGCATCGCTTCCGTTCAATATGGACGAGAGAAGCAAGGTAAGAGAGGACTTGAGATTAAAGTACCGTTTCCTTGACCTGAGAAGTCCCGATATGGTGAGAAATCTTAAGTTCCGTCATCAGCTTGTCAGAGTTGTCAGAGATTATCTTGATAACGATGATTTTATCGAGATTGAAACCCCAATGCTCACAAAGTCCACTCCTGAGGGAGCAAGAGACTATCTTGTCCCGTCAAGAGTTCACCCGGGAATGTTCTATGCACTTCCGCAGTCACCGCAGATTTTCAAGCAGCTTCTCATGGTAGGCGGATTTGACAAATACTATCAGGTGGCAAGATGCTTCCGTGACGAGGACCTTCGTGCAGACAGACAGCCTGAGTTCACTCAGGTTGATATGGAAATGAGCTTTGTAGAGCAGGAGGATATTTTTGTTCACCTCGAAAAGCTTTTCAAGCACGTTATGAAAGAGCTTATGCACGAGGAAATAACGGAGCCGTTCCAGAGAATGACATGGCATACCGCAATGGATGTTTACGGCAGTGACAAGCCCGACCTTCGATTTGACCTTCCGATAGTCGATATTACGGACATCGCCGAAAAATGCTCGTTCAGTGTTTTCAACAGCGTTGTCAAGAAGGGCGGAATAGTAAGAGCGATCAGCGTTCCGGGCGGCGACAGCTTCACAAGAAGTCAGATAGAGGAATTGACCGATAAGGCATTTGGCTACGGCGCAAAGGGTATGGCTTGGATAAGCATAAGACCCGACGGAGAATTGTACTCGGTTCTCACAAAGTACTTTGAGCCTGAGCTTATGGACGAGCTTATTAAGCGTGTGGGCGCAAAGAACGGAGACTTCATTCTTTTCTGTGCCGACAAGCTTGCTACCGTAAGAAGAACGCTCGGCGGACTCCGACTTGATATTGCCGATATGCTTGACTTGAGAAGAAAGGGCGAATACAAGTTCCTGTTTGTTACCGATTTCCCCGAGTTCGAGTACAGCGAGGAGGAGGGCAGATGGATTGCAACCCATCACCCGTTCACGATGCCGTACGAGGAGGACATCAAGTATCTCAAGACCGACCCGGAGAGAGTAAGAGCTCAGGCATATGATGTTGTTCTTAACGGTACGGAGCTTGGTTCGGGTTCGATAAGAATTCACAAGCCAGAGGTACAGCAGGCTATGTTCGAGGCACTCGGCTTCAGTGATGAGCAGATTGAGGAAAGATTCGGCTTCATGGTGAATGCGTTTAAGTACGGCACACCGCCACACGGCGGCTTTGCATTCGGTCTTGACCGATTGACAATGCTTTTGCTTGGTGCAGATTCGCTCAGAGATGTCATCGCATTCCCGAAGATTAAGGACGCAAGCTGTCCGTTGACGGACGCTCCGAATGTTGTCGATATAGAACAGCTTGAGGTATTGAATCTTGCCGAGGCGTTCAAGACTCCCGAAGAGAGGGCAGGCGGAAAGTCGGCTAAGAAAAAGAGTCCGCAGATAGATATAAAGAACGTTGCGAACCTTGCGAGACTGAGCCTTACAGAGGACGAAATGAAAGAAATGCCCGACCAGATGAAGAGCATAATCGAGTTTGCAGACAGGCTCTCGGAGCTTGATATAGAGGATGTAGAACCGACAGCACACGTTGTCGAGCAGACGAACGTCATGAGAGAGGATGTTCCGAAAAGCGATTTCACAAGAGAGGAAATGCTTAAGAACGCTCCTACTCACACCGAGGAATATATCTACGTGCCAAAGGCATTTGAATAAGAAGGAAGTAGCATGTTAAGTAAAGGAATAAAGGAGCTTTCCGAGGGACTTCGAAAAAAGGAATTTTCGAGTGTCGAGCTCACTAAGCTCTATTTGGAAGAAATAAAAAAGAAGGACGACAAAATCGACGCTTTTCTTACCGTCACAGCCGAAAAGGCACTTGAGATGGCAGACAAAGCCGACAAGATGATAGCTGAGGGAAAGGGAAGCCTTTTGACGGGAATTCCCATGGCAGTAAAGGACAACATCTGCACAAAGGGAATAAAGACCACCTGTGCATCCAAGATGCTCTATAACTTTGTTCCGCCTTACGAGGCTCATGTAACCGACAAGCTTTTCGGAAGCGGCGCGGTTATGCTCGGAAAGGTAAATATGGACGAGTTCGCTATGGGCTCGACCACAGAGAACTCTGCATTCAAGACAACGAAAAATCCGAGAAATACTGCTCACGTTCCGGGCGGTTCGTCAGGCGGAAGTGCGGCGGCTGTAGCCGCAGGCGAGTGCGTTTATGCACTGGGCAGTGATACGGGCGGAAGTATCCGTCAGCCAGCAAGCTTCTGCGGAGTTGTCGGAATGAAGCCTACCTACGGCTCTGTTTCGAGATACGGTCTTGTTGCCTTTGCTTCTTCACTCGACCAGATTGGCCCGCTCACAAGGAGCGTTGAGGACAACGCCGCAGTTTTGACGGCAATTTCAGGTCATGATGAGAGAGACACGACGAGTATTAAGCGTGAATACGGAGATTTCACCTCGGACATTGGAAAGAGCGTCAAGGGAATGAAAATCGGTATCATCAAGGAGTTCTTCGGCGAGGGCATAAGCGACGAGGTCAAGACGGCGGTTCTCGATGCGGCTAAAAAGTACGAGAGCATGGGCGCAGAGCTTGTGGAGCTTTCAATTCCCACTCTTGATTATGCACTTCCCGCTTACTATGTAATTTCTTCTGCCGAGGCAAGCTCGAACCTTGCAAGATTTGACGGTGCAAGATACGGCTACCGCAGTGAGAAATTTGACGATATAACCGAGCTTTACAAGAACTCGAGAAGCGAGGGCTTCGGTGCCGAGGTAAAGAGAAGAATAATGCTTGGCACATTTGCACTTTCTTCAGGTTACTATGACGCTTACTACAAGAAAGCACTTCAGGTAAGAACACTTATCATCAGAGATTTTAACAAGGCATTCGAGAGCTGTGATTTCATTCTCTCTCCCGTAAGCCCGACAACGGCTTATAAAATCGGCGAGAAAACAAGCGACCCTCTCGAGATGTACTTAGGCGATATTTACACCGTTCCGATTAATATTGCGGGCGTACCGAGCCTTTCAATGCCGTGTGCTGTCGGAAAGGACAATCTTCCTATCGGTATGCAGCTTATCGGCCCGCTTTTCTCCGAGAATAAGCTGTACAAGGCAGGCTATGCATTTGAGGAGGCAACAAGATGAACATGATAAAAGATTATGAGATGGTCATCGGACTTGAGGTTCACTGCGAATTAAAGACAAAGACTAAAATCTTCTGCTCATGTCCGACTACCTTCGGAGCTGCTCCGAACACTCACGTTTGTCCCGTTTGTCTGGGACTTCCGGGAACTCTTCCCGTACTTAACCGCAAGGTTGTCGACTATGCGATCAAGGCAGGTCTTGCAACAAACTGCAGCATTACGGAATTTTCCAAGTCGGACAGAAAGAACTATTTCTATCCCGACCTTCCAAAGGCTTATCAGATAAGCCAGTATGATTTGCCGCTTTGCCAGCACGGCTATCTCGATATCGAGACCTCGAATGGCTCAAAGAGAATAGGAATCACGAGAATTCACATCGAGGAGGACGCAGGAAAGCTTGTCCATGATGAGGAATTCGGCACAATGCTCGACGCAAACCGCTGCGGCGTTCCGCTCATTGAGATTGTTTCGGAGCCTGACATCCGCTCTGCCGAGGAGGCTGTGGCTTATCTCAAGAAGCTCAGAGCAATCATTCTTTACACGGGAGTTTCCGACTGCAAGATGCAGGAGGGCTCAATGCGTGCCGACGTCAACTTAAGTGTACGAAAGAAAGGCACTGAAAAATTCGGCACAAGAACAGAGATGAAAAACCTCAACTCATTCCTTTTCATCGAAAAGGCAATCGAGTATGAATATAAGCGACAGGTTGAGGCAATAGAAAGCGGTGAGGAGATTGTCCAGGAGACAAGACGTTACGACCAGAGCTCGGGAAAAACCTTCTCCATGCGTAAAAAAGAGGACGCTAACGATTACCGTTACTTCCCCGACCCTGACCTTGCACCGATTATCAGCCCATATGACTATGTCATGATGCTGAAAAGCGAAATACCGGAGCTTCCCGACGCAAGAAAGAAAAAGTATAT
>CAVKLS010000047.1:0-9952 GCA_963657025.1 bacterium
GGCATCAAACTCCGTTCCCTGACCGTTTTTCATTCCGTCAGACCAACTGCCGCTGTAGATAAGTCTTCCGTTTTCATCAAAGAGAGAGCCTGTTCCGCATGACTTTCCGTCGACGAATTCACCGATGTAGGTGTAGCCGTTTTCTTTATTCTTTGATATACCGACACCGTTTTTCTTGCCGTCGGTCATGCTTCCGCTGTAGAGAAGATTTCCTTTACCGTCAACAAGCGTGACATTTTTATCCACGGTGCCGTTATCCCAGTTCGCAATGTGAACCGAACCGTCACTCGGTCTGAAGGAAACACCAACGCCGTTTTTCTTGTCGTCGCTCCAATTTCCGGCAAAGCTAAGCTTACCGTCGGAATAGAACGATGCGCCTACACCGTTTCTCTTATCCTCGTGATATTCTCCGTTATAAATCGTGACGCCGTTTGAATTTTCTGTTCTGCCGACACCCTCACGCTTTCCGTCAACATAATTGCCGGAGTAGCTGAATTTACCGTTTGAAATGCTCAGCTTTTTAACATCACTTTCGGAATCGGCTTCGTCTTCTTTTTTGACAATTTCAGTTTTTGACTCGTTTACTTTTGAGCTTTCCGAAGTAATTTCTTCTGTTTCTTCTTTTGAAGGATTATTATCCTTTTTAGGCTCGGAGATTTCAGCTTTATCCGATTCATTGTCAGCTGCTTTGAGGTTTTCCTCAAAAGCTTTAATGTCAGAATTTTCAGAAAGAGTTTGCTTTTGAGTCTCGCCTGACTTGTCCTTTTTCGGTTGTTCCTTTTTGCTATCGGAAGACTTGCCTTCTGTGTTTGCTTTTACATCGGCATCGGTTTTTTCGGTTTTGGAAGAAGCTTCTTCGTCTTTCGTATTGCTTTCGTCGCCGATTTCTTCAAGGGTTTTGAAGGAGAGAGTCGGCTCAGGATGCTTTGCGGCTTTCGGAACAGAACCGCCCTTAATCTCCCAAGCATTCATGATAAGAACTGTGTTGCCGTCTGAATCGGCAGATTTTTTCGGCTCTTTCTCATAAACATCTGCATCGGGTTGGTAGACGAAATCTCCGTCGGGAGTTGCAAGAATGACGCAATTTTCTATGTTGTAGTAATTCTCGAAGTCCTCAATGTCAAGCTTGACGGGGGTGAGGTCTTCCTGATCATAGTAGCGCTTGTCCTCAACAAAGGTCAGACGCTCTATGATGTTGCCGATGTCGGCAGGTCTTAAAATAAGCTTAGCCTGAACAAAGCTGTCGGGGGAATAGTACTCCGTGCGGTACCATGCGAAATCCTCATCGTAGAAGATTTTACATATTATGGAACCGTTAAAGTCACGTCTTACCAAAACGGTATTCTTTGACTGGCGGTAGCTTTGCTCTGTGACGGTTCTGCCAAGCTTCTTCTTCCATTTAAAGCCACGCCAGCCGAGTGAACCGCTCAGCTTTCCGTCTGTTCCTGTATCGGTTATTTTCTTTTTTATTGAAACGCTTTTACCCTTGGCATCGTAGAACTTTTTTCGAAGCTCATACAAATCGCCGTGAAAATAAGAGGTTCCTTCTGTCTCTACATCGCAGATGTAGAAAATATCCATATCAAGTACGTCCATTTCCAAAATTCACTTTCAATTTAATCTTTGCGTACATCACAAATTCTTTTTTCGCCCCGCACACACAGAGAAGGGAGCTGACATCTGTCAATACAAAAGCGGAGCGTATTCCACATATGTGTTGCAAGAATTACACTATGATTATAACAGTAAATGTTGCATTTTGAAAGAAAAATAATTATAAAATTAAAAAATCTTCATTGAATTATCGCACAAATTATGTTAAACCTTAATTTATGAAAATGAAGCGAAAAATAAATAAACTTGCAATCAGATAATAATTGATGTATCATCATAATAGAAATTTTTTGGAAAGAAGACAGGTGTTCCCAATGAAATACGATTTTACTTCAATCATTGACAGAAGCGGTACAAATCAGATTGCTGTTGATAAGATTCCGATTCCCAATGTTACCGTTAAGGAAGGCTTTTCCACAATTCCTATGTGGGTTGCCGACATGAACTTCGCAACTGTTCCGACAATTCAGGAGGAAATCATCAAGAGAGTTCAGTCTCCTACATTCGGTTATTATTCAATCAGCGATGAGTACTATGATTCCATCATCGATTGGCAGACAAAGAGAAACGGTGTAGAAGGACTTGCAAAGGAAAACATCGGCTATGAGAACGGTGTTCTCGGCGGTGTTGTCACAATCGCAAATGTTCTTTGCTCAAAGGGTGACAAGATTCTTCTCCATTCACCTACATATATCGGCTTCACTCACTGCCTTGAGAACAACGGATATGACCTTGTTCTCTCCGAGCTTGTTCAGGATGAGAACGGCGTTTGGAGAATGGACTACGAGGATATGGACAAGAAGCTCAAGGAGAACAATATCCACTGTGCTGTTTTCTGCTCACCGCACAATCCTTGCGGAAGAGTATGGGAGAAGTGGGAGATTGAGAAGGCAATGGAGGTCTATGCTAAGAACGACTGTTGGGTAATCTCCGATGAAATCTGGTCAGATATTATCCTCAACGGCAACAAGCATATTCCGACTCAGTCTGTTTCCGAGTGGGCAAGAGAGCACGTAGCGGCTATGTATGCTCCGTCCAAGACATTCAATCTCGCAGGTCTTCAGGGCTCATACCATATCATTTACAACAAGTGGCTTAACGACAGAGCACTCAAGGAGTCTTCGCTTTCTCACTACAACGCTTGCAACGTTCTTGCTATGCATGCACTTATCGGTGCTTACAAGCCGGAGGGTCACGAGTGGGTTGAGGAGCTCAAGGAGGTACTTTCCGATAATGTAAACTACGCTTACGATTTCATCACAAAGAATTTCAAGGGCGTAAAACTTGCTAAGCCAGAGGGAACATATATGCTCTATCTCGATTGTGAGGAGTTCTGCAAGGAGCACGACATGACAATCGATGAGCTTCAGGTCAAGGGCGCAGAGTACGGTGTTATCTGGCAGGACGGTCGTCCGTTCCACAAGCCATATGCAATCAGAATGAACCTCGCTGTTCCGCATTCGCTTTGCGTTGAGGCTTTCGACAGACTCAATAAGTATGTTTTCAATGCTTAATTGAATTAGCTTAATATTCACTTAGTACGTATTCAGGCTCTCCGAATGGGGAGCCTTTTTCGTATGTTACAAACAAATGCTCAAACAAAAAAGCAGCTCTCCGAAATGAGAGCCGCTAAAATTATATGCCGTTTGGATTATTTTGTACCGAAGATACGGTCGCCTGCATCGCCGAGACCAGGGCAGATGTAAGCGTCTTCGTTCAGTTCTCTGTCGAGATGACCGACATAAATCTGAACATCGGGGTGAGCCTTATGAAGTCTCTCAAGTCCTTCAGGAGCAGCAATAATGCACATGAACTTAATCATTTTGCCGCCCTGCTTCTTAATCTGATCGATAGCGTCGACAGCAGAACCGCCTGTTGCGAGCATAGGGTCTGTTACGACGATAAGTCTCTCGTCAATCGGCTTCGGAAGCTTGCAGTAGTAAGGTACAGGCTCGTGAGTTTCCTCATTTCTGTACATACCGATGTGACCAACCTTAGCTGTCGGAACGAGTGCGAGAACGCCCGATACCATTCCGAGACCGGCACGAAGAATAGGTACGATTGCGAGTGTTCTTCCCGAGATGACGGGAGTCTCGGTTGTCTCGATAGGAGTTTCAACCTCGATGTCGGCTGTGGGAAGGTCACTGAGAGCCTCGAAGCCCTCGAGCATTGCGATTTCCTCAACCAGCTTACGGAACTCGTTTGTGCCTGTGTTCTTGTCTCTTAATTTGGAGATTTTGTGCTGGATGAGCGGATGAGTCATAATGAAGACATTTTGTTCATTGTAAAAATCCATAATTATTCCTCTGTTTCTTTACTGTCGCTGCTCTTCATAAATACGCCGCGGCTCTGGTCGCCCTCAGGATTCTTGCCGAACTCGTAGTCGTTGCCGGGAAGGATTGCGTTAAGTGCGATACCTGCGATAGCAGCGATTGCAAGACCTGTGAGAGTGATTGTAGCGGAGCCAATCTGGAAGGAAAGTCCGCTTGAGAAGCCGAGACCGCAAACGAAGATAACAGCTGCGATGATAAGATTTCTTGACTTTGTAAGATCAACCTTATTCTCAACAACATTTCTTACACCGATAGCAGAAATCATACCGTAGAGCATGAAGGAGATGCCGCCGATGATAGCTGTCGGCATTGTGTGAATGATGCTTGAGAACTTAGGGATAAAGGAGAGAATGACGGCAAATCCTGCTGCGATTCTGATAACTCTCGGGTCAAAAACTCTTGAGAGCTCGAGGACGCCTGTGTTCTCGCCATAGGTTGTGTTGGAAGGACCGCCGATAAAGCCTGCGAAAGCTGTTGCAAGACCGTCACCGATGAGGGTTCTGTGAAGACCCGGATCTTCGATGTAATTTCTGCCTACAGTTGCGCTGATAGCGGAAATGTCGCCGATGTGCTCCATCATGGATGCGATTGCGATAGGTGCCATAACGAGAATTGCAGTTAAGTCAAACTTTGCAATCTGGAAATTTGGAAGACCGACGAATGCTGCCTGTGCAACCGGCTGGAAATCAAGGATTGCAGAGCCGTCAGCGTTTGTCATTCCGAGAGCATTGAGAATGATTGCGGCTACATAGGAGATTACAACACCCATGAGAATCGGGATGATTTTGAACATTCCCTTGCCCCAAATGTTGAAAATGATAACCGTAGCAAGTGCGATGAAAGCAAGAAGCCAGTTTGTTGAAGCGTTTGAGATAGCGCTGCTTGCAAGTGAGAGTCCGATGCAGATTATGATAGGACCTGTGACGACAGGAGGAAGGAACTTCATAACCTTCTTTACACCGACAATCTTGATGATAGCTGCGAGTACGAGGTAGAGAAGACCTGCAACGACAACGCCGCCGCATGCGTAAGCGCACTTATCGTTAGCACTCATATTTGCATACATACCTGTATCAAGTCCCGCAACGGTTGAGAAACCGCCGAGGTAAGCAAAAGATGAGCCGAGGAATGCGGGAACCTTCATCTTCGAGCAAACGTGGAAGAGAAGTGTGCCGACACCCGCACAGAAGAGTGTTGTCGAAACGGTAACACCCGCTGTGAGTTCATTTCCAAAATAGCTTCCGATCAAAATCGGAACAAGTACTGTTGCGCCGAACATAGCAAACATGTGCTGAAGTCCGAGAACGAGCATTTTCGGAACGCCTAAAGTTCTGGCGTCATAAATGCCCTTTTTTTCATTTTCCATGGTATACCTCCATCAATTTAATATACTAACTAGAGATTATACCATATATTCGGTAAAAATAAATATATATAACCCAAAAAACTTAAGATATTGAAAAAATCGGAAAAAGTTCCAAACTTTCTACGATATATAGCAGTTTGATATGGAGAAAAGGCGAAAAACAGATTAGATTATTTCGTATATTCACAATTTGGCCTCAAACGGTTGAATATTCGGTGCATTTTGCTTTTTATTTAATTAATCTCACGCCGAAACCGTAAGCCATATCGTTTCCTGCTTTTAACCAATTTACAATGCATTTTTGCATGGTGGTGTTCTGTGGGAGAGAGTCGGGATTGCCGTCATATTCCTTTCCGAAAACACGCCAGCAGTCACCGTATTTGGCGTCGGTGTGCTTTTCATAAACATAGAATTCCTTTTGAAATTCGTTGATATTCATGCTTTCGGGGAAAATTTCCAGATTATCTGGGTTCATAAGCCACGATTCGCAGAAGAGAACCATAGGTTTATTTTCAAGCTCATTCCTGAAAAACTCCTTGGCACGCTTATATGAATCTTCTCTAAGCTCTTTTGAGAATTTTCCGCACGACGGAATGTGTACGCTGTAAACAATATCCCCATGATTAATCGCCACACCCTCAAAGGTGATTTCAGGCAATTCCTTAGGATAAGAAAGACGCTCGAACTCAAGTCTGCCAAGCTTTACTATGTTGCACTTGAAGAAAATATCGTACCAGTGCTCTACAAAATTTCCCCATACACCTTTGACCGTCTTGCACTCGAAAAGCTTGTATTTCAAATCGAGTATCGTTTCCCAGAAGATTTCATCATCTATGCCCTTTTTGCGAAAATCGGACAGCATTCTTTTTGATGCACACACAAGGAAGATGAAATTGACGGTGTATAGGTGAACCTTACTTTTTTCTGCCAATTCCTCACGGAGTTTTTCCGTTGAGGGCACACTGCAGTCGTGAGAGTAGAGATAATCGATTATATCATTTATATCTGTTTCGTATGTCGGTAAGAGAGTATCGAAGCAGCTTATAAGATAGTCGTGTGCGTCTCTCGGCAAATCTGCACGCTTTAAAAATTCTGAATAATGTTCTCTCATAAAAAATTGAAATAAAAATTTAAAATCAAAGCTTGTAGTCAAATGTTTTGTTGAGCCAATTTTTGCTGAGCTCAACCCACTGATTGTTGTGTGCGCTCGGTGAACTTACCTCATTTGTGCAGACGCTCATTCCGTGATCGCCGTCGGGGAAGATGTGACACTCAAAGCTAACCTTGTTTTTCTGTAATTCGGTAATAAGCTTTATCGTGTTTTCCACCGGCACAAGACCGTCAGTCACCGTATGCCATACAAAAATCGGCGCACAGTCGGAGTTTACACGCTTTTCAAGGGAGAAGAAATTATATTTTTCGCTTCCTTTTTCCGCTCCGCTGACAGATTTGATTGAGTCTTCATGAGCAAATTCGTCAGCCGTAATGACGGGATAGGCGAGAATTGCGGCATTAGGCTTGTTCTTTCCGTTTTGTGTGTCGAAAACAGCCTTGAATTTCTCGTTGTTCCAGAGAATTGCCGAAGATGCGGCAAGATGTCCGCCCGCACTGAATCCGCAAACAGCGATTTTATCACTGTCACAGCACCACTCGTCGCTGTGGTCACGAATAGTCATAATAAGAGATGAAAGCTCCTTTAGCGGCAAGAAATCCTTTGCAAGCTCTCCGACAGAATAGTTGAGTATGAAGACATTGTAGCCAGCCGAAAGATACTCAAATGCCACGGGGTCGGCTTCTCTCTGCGATGTGAAAAGGTATGCTCCGCCCGGACAGACTATAACGCTCGGGTACTTCTCACGGTAGCCGTTTGGAAAGGAATTGACAAAATCCTTCATCTCGACAAGCGGATCATGCAGATATGCCGTTACAACTCCTTGCGAAATTTCACTGTTTTCGATTGCTTTAAATTCAAGTTTTTTCATAATGTTTACCTTTTGAAAAAGTCCCCGACAATCAGTATGCGGGGACTTTCCGTTTGCTTGATATTGATTTATGCGAGAATATCCTCTACGGAGATATCTGCAAGAGTTGCGCCCGCAACATCTGCTTTCTCGTACTTGGAAGCATCGCCTACGGCAACAGCCTTCATTCCGCCGGCTTTAGCAGCGTCGATTCCTGCGTAAGCGTCCTCAACGACAGCGGCGTCGGACGGGTCAACGCCCAAGAGCTTTGCCGCAAGGAGGAATACCTCGGGGTCTGGCTTGGAGTGTGTTATCTGGTTTCCGTCAGCAACTGCGTCGAAGAAATCGCCAAGACCGATTTGGTTTAAAATGACGGGTGTGTTCTTTGATGAAGAGCCGATAGCAAGCTTGACTCCCTTTGCACGAAGTGCGTTAAGAGTATCCATGACGCCCGGAAGAATATCGTTCGGTGTGAGCTCGACTAAGCTCTCACGGTAGATATCGTTCTTCTTCTTTGCCATTGCTTCTTTTTCTTCGTCTGTATAGGTCTTTGTAGCCTTTTCAAGAATAATCTCGAGAGAAGCCATACGGGAAACACCTCTTAAACGGTTATTGATAACCTCATCGAAGTAAATTCCCTCCTCGTCTGCCATGGCTTTCCAAGCTTTGTAGTGGTAGCCGTCGGTAGAAACGATAACGCCGTCAAGATCGAAAATAACTGCATTTTTCATGGTAATCAATCCTTTACTGAACTTTAGTATTTTTGTGAAAAATCGGTAATTCTATTGTATATTAAAAGCTTGTCAAAAACAAGAATTATATAAAGTGCAATAAAAAAATACAGAGAAGTATGAAAATATTACATATTTTTACAAGTGGGGAATAAGGCTTCCGATGTTATCTACGATTAAATCAGGCTTGAACTCGCTTTTTGCGACATCGGAAAGACTGCTCTCTCCGCTCAGAACAAGAATTGAGGTAACAGTGGTTTTATCGGCTACGGCAATATCGGTATAAAGTCGGTCGCCTATGACGCAAAGCTCATTTTCTTTGCATCCCGTTGCTTTAAGCATGTAGTCGAGAGTGTGGCGTGACGGCTTTCCGAAAAATTCGCACTGAACGCCTGTTGAGGCTTTTACAAGAGCAGCCATGGAGCCGCAGTCGGGAATAAATCCCGTTTCGGTCGGACAGTTGAAGTCGGGATTCAGTCCGAAGATTTCTTTTCCGTCTCTGACAAAATCACAAGCCTTCACAAGCTTCTCGTAATTCAGAGTTGTGTCGAAGCCGAGGAGAACGTAGTCGGCTTCGGTTTCGCTGATTTCAATTCCTGCCTGTTTTACGGCATTCTCAAGGTCGGGTGTGCCGACAACATAGGCTTTTTGGTTCGGTCGGTTTTCGTTCAGCCAATCGGTCATAACTCCGTTTGAAATGAGCATTTGATCGTCTCTGACGCTGATTCCCATTTTATCGAGCTTATCTATGTAAGACTTGAAATTCTTCGAGCTGTTGTTGGTGAAAAAGCAAAAGTCTCTTCCGCTTTCCCTGACGTTTCGCAAAAAGTCCTTCGTATAAGGAAAAAGCCTGTTTCCGAGATAAATCGTACCGTCCATATCGAGTACAAATACCTTTATGTCGGACAGTTTGTTCTTAATCTCAATATCTTTTGACAAACTCGCAGTTTCTTCTTTTTCGTCGGTGAGGGAATAGAAAAGCTCCAAATATTCCGCTTCGACATCTTTAAAAGGAACGAAATCGTAATTAAGCGAAACATTAATTTTCGGCTCAGGCTTGTCGCTGTTTTCGCCGAGAAGCTCCCTTAGGTCGAAAAACATCAAATCGTTGTCTATTTGCTTCAGAAGCTTCTGCTCGTCCTCGCAGAGGTCACTTCCGAGGTATTTTTCGTAAATCAGCGAAAGTAGAGCGTCCTCGTATTCCGAGTACTCCGACATCACATTTTTGAGAGGCCTCGGTACATCGGACATATAAGCCTCAGATGCATCGTGAATAAGACAGGCAAGCTGCAAACGCTTGGAAAAACCGCGCAGTTTTGCCTCCTTACAGCACAGAATGCAATGACTTCCGACAGAAAAGAAGGTCTTGACCTGACCGTTACCGCGGCAAGTGAGAGAAAGTGCATGTGCAATGTCTTTTATATCTATAAGCTCCGCTTTGGAATTTACGGGGTCGATATGCTTTCCTGTGTATGTTGTGATTTCACTCATATTAACCTCTTCTTGTATCCGTGACGCTAACGCCCTTTAAGAAAAGGTTCGTCATAAAGGTCGGATAGTTTTTAATCGTGCCCGAAACGACAAACAAGTTCTTGTCGCCGCTCATACATTTAACAGCCTGAGCGTTATTCTGAACGATAATCTTAGCTTCGGTGATGTCCGAAAAATGATAGGTGCTGACTTTTCCGAGCGGTGTGCGGTATTTTATCTCATCGCCGTCCACCGTGATTTTCCAAACGGCGGCACTTGCGAAAAGAGCAAAGCAAATCGCCGCAAAGATAAGAAAAATAATTCCAGCAAAGACCGACGAGCCAGTGATAAAATTAAGGCCGACAGCGGAATCTATTATATTAAGGATGAAGAGAATGAGAAAGAAGTCGCCGCCGATTGCCGAGAGAACGGACAGAAGTTTGCTTTTTTTTAGTTCATACTTATCGGGTATTAACT
>CAVKLS010000048.1:0-9880 GCA_963657025.1 bacterium
GGGCTCTGCCCACACCCGTTCGCTTTTTGTAAAAAGCGAAACCAAAAACTTTTATCCTTTGTGTTCTACGGTTTTTCTTTGTACAAAAAGTTCGGCAAGGAAAATGCCCGTCTGCGAACGCTTCGCATTCTTGACGTATTTTCCTTTGCCTTTCTTCTTTTTTTCGCTTCGCTTAATTATTTGCGTTCTTTATTTATCTGTATGTAAATAATTCGGCTGTCAAACCCCAACCACGAACGCTACGCGTTCTAAAATGCTTCGCATTTTGGTTAACTTTGACAGCCTGTCTTTTTTATTTTCGCTTCGCTCTGTTCTTCTGTATTTCTCTTCTGCTTCGCTTTTCTCCCGTGGGCTCCGCCCACACCCGCACGCTTTTTGTAAAAAGCGCGGCAAAAACTTTTGTGTTTATGTTCTCTGTTTATATTCTCTGCTTATGCTCCCTGATTTATATTTGCGTTCTGTATTTTTTCGGCGTAACTCCGTGTTTTTCCTTGAACCTTGCTGTGAAATGACTCTGCGACGAAAAGCACAACAGATAGCTTATCTCCCCCAACTCCATATCCGTCGTTTTCAGCAAAAAGCATGCCTCGTTTAGTTTTTCGTTCATCACATACTCCGGTATCGACATTCCCGTTTCACTTTTGAATTTTATCCCCAGACTTTTCCTGTTCATTCCCGCCACGGCTTCAAGGTCGCCCACCGTGACCTGTTCGTAAACATGCTCATAGATATATTTTATGCACAGAGATATCTCTCTCGAATATTCCTGCTTCCCCTTCAAGTCCCTTATTCTTCTGCAAAAGTCAATTCCCGCCGCCTTCATCACCGACTGCACCGACGGCACAGATTCCAGCTCGTCCATCTCAAGGCAATATTTATCGCTCAGATTAAATGCCAGCTGTGGGTCCATCCCTCCGTCTATTGCGGCATTCGTGAACACATTTATGACAATAACCGCGCGGTACTTCTGCTGTCTTACGGGGTCTAAGCTTATCTGTCCCAAGCCCTTATCCATTCTTGCGTCAAAGTGCTGTGAGAAGCTCAATTCGTCGCCGTTAATTATCGCATTTTTCAGCTGTTTCTCCAGATACAGCGAGCGGTTGAAAAAAGTTATATCGCTCTGCGCATTCATCTGCTCCGCTCTTTTCAGTTCAATTTCGTCCTCTTTTTCGTCATCCATATTCGGTCGGTGGCGGTAGGTCTTCACATCAGCAAAGCTTACTCCGTTATATGCCACCTTGATAAGTCCCGCAAAGCTTTTTGCGTGCCCAACCGTCTGCACAAGCGTATGCGCGATTAAATTCACAAGCCGTGAGGCCTCTTTCTTCACGGCGAACTGCCTCACATAGTTAAACGGCATGGGCGAGGGCTTTTGCGTGGCAAGCGGCACGGTCACGACAAATTTTTCTTCATCAAGCGGAATGATAATCAGATAGTAAAAATCCGTGACATATTCAAGCATTATATCGTTTCCGAGCGCATGTCTTTTTATCTCAACGGCAACATAGTCGAAAAAATACGAATGAACAAGTCCCATAAGGTCATTCGGAAACGAGCATATGACTCCACCGTTTCTTTTTGCCACCCAAAAGGGAATCTCTCCGAGCAAGTATATATCATTCCAGTGGTGCAACGTGTTTTTCGGTATGTATTTTTCGGCATAATTTATATTTGAGACATTTATATCTTTAACCATTTTAATTCTCCAAGGTAAATATCCATATTTAATTTAATTATATCAGAATTTTTTCGTGAAAAAAGATAAAAAATTCCCAAATATGATAAATTCTTCCGTTTTATGATATTCCCCTTTTGTGCTCTATGCTATTATCTACCCGTAAAAAGCAATTGAGACACGCTTAGCTTAATCAAATTAATCAAACATATTGTAAGGAGGATTTTATTATGGCAAAATCAAAAATCTACGCACAGCTGTACACCATTCTCAGGACAAATCAGGCAAGAAGCCTCGAGGCGCTCAAGCAGATTTCCGAGATTGGCTTTGCTGGAGTTGAGCTTATGGGCACAAACACCTGCGGACTCTCGACAGCAGAGTACAAGAAGTACATCGCAGACCTTGGACTCGATCCGATTTCGAGCCACAACCTCTCGAGTGAAGCCGACTTCGA
Source organism: bacterium (assembly GCA_963657025.1). Lineage (GTDB taxonomy): Bacteria > Bacillota > Clostridia > Oscillospirales > Acutalibacteraceae > SIG603. The sequence goes on from CAVKLS010000048.1 coordinate 2,130, forward strand.
CTGGGCAAGAGAAATGGGCATTCGCTACAACGATGTCCGCCCCGACCTCGGAAAAGGCACCTATGACGAGATTATGAGAGCAGCCGAAGACATGAACGCTCAGGGCAAATTAAGAGCAAAGCACGGCATCAAGGCAGTTCTTCACAACCACTCACAGGAGTTCCGCAAGGTAACAGGCAAAGAGGACGAGGAGGACAGAATTTATGATCTTCTCATCAAGAACACCGACCCCGCACTTGTCAACTTCGAGCTTGACATCGGCTGGTGTGCATTCTCAGGCTGTGACCCCGTCGAGTATGTAAAGAAATATGCAGGCAGATTCCCTGTTGTTCATGTCAAGGAGGCAAACAGAGTCGCATTCAACGATGACGAGCTTGAGCACTTCCCAAGAGACATTCTCACCATGGGCATGCCGATAAGACCCGTTAATCCCAAAGCTGCCAAAGAGGGATTTTTAGCAGACATATGCTTCTTCACAGAGGAACAGGCTGCAATCTTGTACTGGTCAAGACACTGGAACGCAAGACTCGGCAACGGAATCATCGACTGGAAAACTCTCACAGACGCTCTTGAAGCTCAGGGCATAGAGGCTTACATCAGCGAGAGAGAATATTTCTCCTACGAGGGTGGCGGAGACGCTTACACAGCCGCTAAGCAGGACTTCGAGTATCTCGACAATCTTCTCAAAAAGTAAAGAACCGTAATTCAGATGGTATTGGATTAATTGTGATATATGGTGATATATAAGTATATAAGGTAAGGTTAATATGAAAAAAGGTAACGATGTTGGAATCATGGCAAAAGCCGGCTATTGTGCAATCGAGGTCGGTAATGCATTCTCCTGGACGATGATAAGCACTTACTTATCCGTCTTCTACACAGATGTTGTCGGACTTGCTCCGGCAGTAGTCAGCATAATCTTTCTCATAGCAAGAATATGGGACGGAATAAACGACCCGATGATGGGAATCATTGCGGAAAAGACAAACACACGCTTCGGAAAGTACCGTCCGTACCTCATTTTCGGCGCACCGCTCGTAGCGATTTTCAGTGTTTTGGCTTTCTCAAAAATCAACGCATCAATGCCCGTTATGATTATCTATGCGGCTGTCACCTACATTCTTTGCGGAATGGCTTACACGGCAGTTTGCATCACACAGGGCGGTCTTGTCAATCTCATGACTCGTGATTTGAATACAAGAGTTCAGCTTAACTCCCTTCGTCAGGCAGGAAACGGAATCACGGGACTTGTCATCAGTGCAATTTCCATGCCGCTCATTCTCTATTTCGGCGGCGGAAGCACAGCTTCGGCAAGAGGCTATCTCTTCACCACAATCATCTTCTCGATAATCGGTGCGGCTTGCGTTGTATTCGGCGGAATCACCTGTAAAGAGAAGGTAAAGAGCGTACAGGGCGCAAAAGCTCCCACACTCGGAGAAATCGCAAAGAAGGCTTTCACCAACAGAGACATTCTTCTCCTTGTTTTGGTCGGCATCTTCATGACAGCCGGAATCCTGGGTCGCTTCGGTATCATCTCCTACTATTTCATCTACTATCTTGAGAACCCCGCACTCATGGCTGCGGTAATGGTTCCCTACAACATCTGCACAATCGTCGCTCAGACCTACATTCCCTTCCTCTCGAGAAAAATCGGCAAAAAAGGCACGGCAATCCTCGGCTATGCCGTTCAGTCCCTCTCCCTTGCAATCATCTTCTTTGCAGGCAAGAGCAACATCGTGCTTATTTATGTCGGATTCATTCTCACAGGTCTCGGCAATGTTGCACCGAGCATTCTCTACAGCCTCACAGGCGACATCTGCGACAAGGAAGAGCTTGAAACAGGCAAAAGATCAGACAGCGTTGTTTACTCACTCGTTTCCCTCGGAACAAAAATCGGTATGGCAATCGGCGGCGCACTCTTCGTTGCACTTCTCGGCACAATCGGTTTTGTTGCCAACGAATCCCAGACAGCAGATACTCTTGTCAAGCTGAACGGACTTGCAAACCTTGCACCGATAATCTTCTACGCACTTTCAGCCGTCAGCATTCTTCTCATCAGAATCACCGACAAACAGGCTAAGGAGAACCGTGATATTCTCGAAAAGCGTGAAAAGGAAAGAGATGCCGCAAAGGCTTCCGAGCTTGCTTAATCAGGTTTAGCCAATCAGAATAACAGTTATATTTTTGAAGTATACGAGGTAAATAATTATGACTAAGGATAAAGAAATAAGAATCGCCATAATCGGAACTGGTATGATTTCCGAGAGACACATGACCGTCATCGACAATCTTCAGAGAAGAGGTCACAAATTAAAGGTAGTAGCTGCAGCCGAGATTAAGCCCGAGAGACTTAAGGCATTCGGCGAGAAGTACGGCATTGCTGAAGAAAACCTTTACGCCGACTTCAGAGAAATGCTCAAGCGTGACGATATCGACGAGGTTGAGGTTTGCGTTCACAACAATCTTCACACAAGCGTTGCCTGTGCCGTCCTGAAGGCAGGCTTCCCGTGCTACTGCGAAAAGCCGATGGCAGCTTCCTATGCCGACGCTAAAATTCTCTATGACACAGCTAAGAAATACAATCAGAAGTTAGCCGTTCAGATAAGCTCTATCTACAATCCGCAGACGCGTATTGCAAAGCGTATGGTTGAGAACGGCGAGCTTGGAGAAATCTATCACGCACGCTCCGTCGGTCACCGCCGTCACGGCAGACCGGGCTATGATATGCCTTGGTTCAGCTCCGACTTCATCAACCCCGAAATCGGCGTTCACGGCCCGCTCTTCGACCTCGGTATCTATCACCTCGCTCAGATGCTCTATATCCTCGGTATGCCGGAGCTTGAGAGCGTCTACGGCGTTCAGAGCTCAAAGTACTGGACTAACCCCGAGCTTGACAAGATAACAGGCAGAACCGCTCCCGTTGAGGACCTCGGAATCGGTATCGCAAGATTCAAGGGCGGCATCTCAATGGATATCTATGAGGACTGGGCAATCCACATGGACGAGATCGGCACAAGCTTCGTAGCAGGCACAAAGGGCGGACTCAAGCTTATCGATGTTGACTCCACAGGCGGCCCTATGGCAGTTCCTGCAAACGGAACAATTGTCGGCGGCGGCAACCTTCAGGTACCGAGACTCGAGCACTTCGGCATCGACGAGCACAATCAGTTCTTCGACACAAAGCTTGACTGCGGCATCGGCGATATGACAGGCATGATGGAAGAGACAATCAACCCCGAAATCGCTATGTACAACGACAACCAGCTTCAGTGGTACTCCTATCTTCGCGGTGATCTGACCGATGAGACAAGAATCGACTCCCCGTACATTGCAATGCAGACAGCCTTCCTCTCCGAGGGCGTTGTCCTCTCGAACGAGCTTGGCAGAAGCGTAACGGCAGACGAGATCAAGAAGCTCTCAAAGTCAATCGCAATCCGCCACCAGAAGACAGACTTCGGCGTAATCGACTACGACTTCGACGAGTACACTGCAGAATAACAAGAGAAATGTTTCAATAAGCTACGCTTTCTTTCAAAAATCTCCGAGAAAAATTACTCGGAGATTTTTTTGTCCGCATTTTGTCCCAGCCGTGATGTTATAGTTTAATCACAACAAACACAAAACACCTAATTAAAAAACAGAAACGGAGAAAGAAAAATGGAAAGAACTAAAAAACGTATTTTATTTGATCACCCGATGCTTTGCATGCTCATAATGCCCGTTGCACTATTCTTCGCAACTTCGTTTGCGGAAATACCTTTCGCAGGCATAATCAGAGCAATGCTCGGCTCAGGCGCAGACAGCCACTTGGTTTCATGCATAAGCGAAATAACAGCCGCAGGAATCGTTCTGATATTACATCAGATTTGGTTCGGAAAAGAGCTTCATCACTTCTTCAGTGCCAGAAACTTCGGCCGCGGTCTTCTCATCGGCTCAGGCGTGTTGGCAGTACCCGTAATATTCGTCGCACTTAAAGTGTACTACACATTTACCGGTAATTTTGAAATGGGCAATCCTGTTTTTGCATTCTTCTACGCATTTGCACCGGGCCTCGGTGAAGAGGTAATTTTCAGAATCATCCCCATCTCACTCGCTATGAGAAGCAGAAACAAGAACGTTGTCACCGTCGTACTTATCGTCACAAGCCTTATTTTCGGTCTTGCACACAGTGCCAATGTATTCGCAGGCGCTGACCCCGTACAGACCTTAATGCAGGTGATTTACGCTACAGGCCTCGGCTTGACATATGCGGCAATTTACCTCAGAACAGGAAACATGTGGGTTTCGGTTTTCATGCACACATTCACAGACTTCAACGCTTACTTCGGCGTAAGCTCTCAGATGTCCGGCGGTGTTCTCGCCGACAAGGCTACAATGATGACCGTTATCGGTTTAGGAGCACTTTCAGCGATATTCTTCACAAATGCACTCGTAGCATTCAGAAAGAGCAAGAGAGAAGAAATCCCCGCAGTCTGGGACAGAATCTGGGGCAGAGAAGAAATCACAGAGTATGCCGCATAAACACAAACAGCTTATCAAAAATCGGTACGATTCATCTTGAACCGTACCGATTTTGTTTTATTCACTTATCATCCGAGAAAAGCAAACGGACTTTCCTCTTTTTTAGCCGCCTCATCGGAAATCTGATACATCAAAAACGTCTTTGCAAGCGGCACCCATTCGGAGCACGCATGGGCTTTGTCATTCCTGAACGGCTCAAACAAATTTCTGCCAAGTGCGAAGCCGTGGTCTCCGAACCTGAACATATGAAGTTCATAAGGAATACCGGTCACGGCTAATTTCTCTGCCATTTTCACTGACTGAATCGAGGGCACCAAACCGTCATCGACAGCGGCAACCAAAAATGTAGGCGGCATTTTGTCCGTCACGTGATTTATGGGGCTCCATTTCTCCAATATTTCCCTCGGCGGTCTTACAGAGCCCATTACAGGAACATTTGCATCTGTGATGAGCGGATTTGAGCTTTTTGCGGTAAATTCATCCTGAATTACATAGTCGAGAACACCGTAGATTAAAAGTGCCGACAAAGGCTTAAACATCTCCTTGTCCACTCCGAAGGTTTCTGACAGAAGTCCCTCATGCCATGTGGAAGCGTACATTCCGCAAAGATGAGCGCCTGCCGAAAAACCGATTATGCTTATCTTGTCCGCGTCAACATCCCACTCCTTTGCGTGCTCTTTGATTGTAAGCATTGCCTTTCCGAGGTCCAGAATCTGAGCGGGAAACATGGTGTTCTCCTGTGTGGTTTTGCTTGCAACGCTATATTCGAGTACAAAAGCCTGATAGCCGTCGGCGGCAAAGGTCATCGCTACGGGATCTCCCTCGTTGCCGTCTCTCGGACAGGTCTTGTATGCTCCGCCGGGGCAAACGATTATCGCCGGCTTGGGAACGGGGTTTTGAATGAAGGAATCGGGCATGGTGAGAAATGTGGTGAGCTCCACGTCATCTCTTCCCTCCCAGAGTTTTAAAGTTTCGATTTTCATAGTCTTGTTTCCTTTCGCTTTATTTATTCTTTGTGATTACCACAGCCGCAAAATTCGGCTCAAACATATTCTCTGTTTCGTATCGTAATATATTTTAGCCTTGTTTCATGTGAATTTCATTTCTTTTCGTGCTATAATTACGACATATCTTGTTATTTCATTTTTGCGGCAAAAGGAGTTTATCTATGGACGAAAGCTATGTTTTGTTCGGAGAGATACGAAAATTCGCAAGACTCACAACTGAGTCCTCTTCGCAAATCAACCTTACATTCCCCGACATATATCGTTATTTAAAAAATCAAGGCAAAACGGTGACGAATCCTCCTCTTCCCGACTTCACCGGCTGGGATTTTTCCGATGACAGCACCTTTCTCGAGCTCACAGACAAAATCCCCGTGACGGACAGAAACTTTGCCCCGACATTTCGCCTCGGAGAAAATCCCGATTCCCCCATTTATCTAAAAGCAATCCGCTCAGTCTCAATCTCCCGTGATATAGGCGGCTTGCACGCATTCCCACACATTGACGACTGCTTCGTTCTCCTCTATGTTTTCAGCGGAAGCTGTACCGTGACGCTCAACTCTTTCACAAGAGCCATGCAAGCCGGCGAATTGTGCATAATCTCACCGAGAACCACACGCTTTCACACCCTCACCGCCGATGATGTTGTTCTCAGCATCATGATAGAAAAGGAAACCTTTAAGAATACCTTTTCAAAGCTTCTTCCGACAAACAACTGTCTCTCCTCCTTTTTCCGCAACACTCTTCTCAGGTCTGAATACGGCTACATGTTCTTCATGCTCCCCCTTTGTGACGATTTGCGCCAGATTTTTCAGCATTTCTTTCAGGAAACAATTCACAAGGACGAATATTCGGACGGAGTTTTTCTCTCCTACCTCGACATTCTGTTCACTAAAATAATCCGCAGTCACAAGGACTCCTTTGATTACTATTCAAGCACGGGATATTCGCCCGCACCGTCCACCTTGCCTCACATTCTTCACTACATTCAGACGCATTACGCCGAGGAGCTCTCCTTAGAACTTCTCTCAAAAAAATTTCACTACGAAAAAACCTACCTCAGCAAGCTTATCCGCAAATTCACGGGCTCTGCCTACACCGACATAATCTACGAATGCCGACTGGAAAAAGCAAAAGAGTTACTTTGCTTTACGGACTTAAAAATCACGGAAATAGCCGCCTCGGTCGGCTACAACAGCAGCGACCATTTCTCGAGATGCTTCAAAAAGCACACGGGACAATCTCCGCAAAAATACCGAAACGAACACAAAAGGCTCTGACCTGTTCGGTCAAAGCCTTTCTTGCGGTAATTTAATTTCTTTGTTTTTTCCTTTTTCTCAATTTTCCCTTGAATCCGTCCACCGTCTCCCTTGTCGCAACTATCTTGTCGGCAAGGCAAAGTATCATGCTCTCTCGGTGAGTGGGAAACGATGTGATATTGAGCGGAAACATATGCGTTCTTATCATATTTTTCTCTATTCTGCCGAGCTTGAAGTCACGCTTTGCATTTTTCAGCGCTGTCTCGGCGTGGGAAAAGCCGTGCAGTTTATGCGATTTATCGGGCACATGCCAATCATACAGAAAATAATCGTGAAGAAGCGCACCTCTTACGAGAGCCCTTTTGTTTGTCTTGAACGGAAGCTTATCGGCAATATCAACGCAAGTCACAGCAACGGAAAGCGAATGCTTGAAAACGGAAATTTTGCCGTGCTGAATAAACTTGTGCTCTTTTTTCATTCCGTCAGACCTCAAAATATCTCTTCCGTGGTGCTTCACAACAGCCATTTTATCTGCTCTTGTCAATTCGGATTCTCCTTTCAAATGCTCTTAGCTTTATGATTGTTCATTATTTCTTTTTCTCGGCGTTCTTTATTTGTCTTTGCTAATCTATTCCGCAAAAGAAAATGTCCGTCCCAAATTGCTTTTTGAGAATGTGGGCTTATGTCAGAACAGTATTTGTATTCCGCAATTTCTCTTTGTGCGAACAGCTCGGCTGCTTCGGCAAACTACGGTCGCTTCGCTCCCTAAAAGCACTTCGTGCTTTTGGTTTTTCTCATCAGCCTATCTTCTTTTGATTATCGCTTCGTTTATTCTTTATTTCTCTGTGTGCTTACTTTTCTCTTGTGGGCTCTGCCCACACCCGTTCGCTTTTTGTAAAAAGCGAAAACAAAAACTTATTCCGTTAATCTACCGCTAAACTAATTATATTCTATCGCTATATAATAT
>CAVKLS010000049.1:0-5041 GCA_963657025.1 bacterium
GTGCGAGAAAGGCTCTGCAATCATTCAGGACTGGAGAGAGGAATGTCAGGTTGCTAAGCTTAAGGCTTGGAACGAGAAGGATGTTGTACCTGTTGAGACAGCTTCCGGTATCACCAAGACAATGGCACCGAGAGACGAAATCACTCTTGACACATATTCAATTCCGAAGCCGCATTCAGATGTTCACGATTTCTATCGCAACTTCGTAAAGGCAATTGACGGCGAGGAGGAGCAGATTGTCAAGCATAAGGAGATCAGAAGAGTTATGCACGTTATGGAGTGCTGCTTCAAGTCTGCAGAGCTCGGTCAGGTCGTTCCTTTTGACGAGCCGTAATCAAACTGACAACTTTACACTGACTACTTAATAAAAAAACAGGGCGTTTTCGGACGCTCTGTTTTTGCTTTGTTATGCTTTTTCACCGTAGGTAAATTTGCCGTTTTTAACGTCGTCGCTGGGCGTGTAGGTTCTGCGGCAGTTCTCGTCTCCGAGGACAACGTTTTCGTACAGTCTGTGCGTGTGGTCACCCGTAAAAACCTCACCGATTGTTATGTCGGTGACATCGCAGTAGAGTGCGGCATATTCCCTGAACCACGGATTTTCTTCGATTCGCCTGTTCCAAGCCATTCCGTACGGGCAGTGGTCACGGCCGAGTTCGGCTACCCAGCCTGCGAGAGGAACATCCGTCACGACGTTGATATTCTCCCATGTTCTGGGAAGACTCCTTTCTTCGGCACGTTTTATCGATCCCTGTGCTCTTTCATATGCTCTGTTAAAGAGAATTTTAGTGACAAGCTTTTTCGTTTTCTCGTCTCCAAGCTCATCTCGCATTTCCTTGACAAATTCAAAATAGAGGTCGGCAAGCTGTACCGCAAGAGCTCTCGAGGCTTTTGCCTCGGCACTTAAATTGATTTCTTTCTCATTCATATTGCAATCCTCCTTATTTTAATTTAATATTGTTTTTAAAACATAACTGAAATCTGCTATAAATTATAGGACTAAACATATGAAAATTACAAGACCAGACTTTTATTCGGAATTCAAATGCACCGCATCGGAATGTTCGGACTCATGCTGTATCGGCTGGGATATTTACATAGATGAATTCACAAGTGAAATTTACGAGAATATCGAGGGCGACTTCGGAGAGAGAATAAGAGAGAATATCTCGCTCGATGCGGACGGTGACAGTTGCTTCAAAATGAAAAACAAACGTTGTCCGTTTTTAAATGATAAAAACCTATGCGATATTTATATCACACTCGGAGAAAATTATCTCTGCGATATTTGCACGGAGCACCCAAGGTTTTATAACACGCACGGAGAAACCCGTGAGGAGGGACTGGGCCTTGCTTGTGAGGAGGCTTGCCGACTTATGCTCAGCCGAGAAAAACCGATAGAATTTATCTTTGATGAAGACGAAGAAGAGCCGTATGACGATGATGATATTTCTGAGTTGATTGAAAACAGAAACAATCTTATCAGAATAGTTCAAAACAGAAGCAAAACAATTGAGGAGCGGGAAAAAGAGCTTCTTTCACTGACTGCCCGACCAAGCATACTTGACGATAAAGAAAAGCTTATCGGTATATTCAGAAGTCTTGAAAGCATGGAGGATAAATATTCCCGTATGTTTGAAAATATGAATATGAATGAAACAAGCGATATTTCGGTGTATGAAAATGATTTTGAGAATGTGCTTGTTTATATGCTGTATCGATACTTTACCGAGGATAACAGCGAAAGAGGGGCAAATTCCGACGACAATATTTATTTGGCTGTCAGCTTCACAAAGGCGGCAGAATTATGCTACTGTGCACAGATATCACGAAAAGGAAGGCTTTCGCTAAAGGACAGAATAGATATTCTGAAATGTCTCTCGAAAAACATAGAGTACTCCGATGAGAACATCGAAAATATTATTTTAAACATACAAAAGTGAAAAAGAGTAAAAGAAAAGTGTTCGTCGTTTGACGAACACTTTTTGCATCAATAGGATTTATCAGAGACCGAGTAAATCGAGAATATCGTCCTTCGGTCTTGCACCGACAGCTTTGTTTACAAGCTTTCCGCCCTCAAAAACAAGGAGAGTGGGAATGCTCATAACACCGAATCTCTGAGCGAGCTCCTGCTGCTCGTCAACGTTTACCTTACCTACGGTTACGTCCTCTTCCTCTGCAATCTCGTCCACGATAGGAGAGACCATCTTGCATGGACCGCACCATGTTGCCCAGAAATCAACGAGAACAGGCTGCGTGCTTGTAGCGATTACTTCATCAAAATTGCTGTTTGTTAATGTGATAACGCCCATAGTAGATTTCCTTTCTTTTCAGATGTTTTTATTTGAATAGTACATAGACTATTACGAACTTTTTGAACGGTTTCTGCTCATTTATAAGGACATCTCTTGTCTTTTTGCAAAGTGCAACCGCACCTCGTGTATCTGAGAAAATTCCGTTTGAGAATGCCGCTTCCTCAAAGTAAGCGGACAATGCGGAGATTTCCTCACCGGAAAGCTTGCCGTTTAATACTCTTGTCAGATATTCACGGTCGGTTTCATTTGTACGCTTGCCGCAGCAAAGAGCGATAAGTCCTGCGAGATATCTGAGCATAAGGTTTACAGGGTGCTTTCTGTCGACCTTAAATCTATTGCTGTCCATATATTTTTTGACTGCAAAATAAGCTGCCGCCAAAAGTGCGATTAAAAGAAGAACAAAGATAAATTTAGGCGTCGACTTCGACTTGCTGTCATTGTTATTAATGTTGTTGTCGGAATCGTCTGCATCGTTAGTTTCAGGTGTCGGAGAAGGTGTTGCTGTTGCCTCAGGCTCGTCCTCGGGATTAATCTTTTCTTCCTCAGGTTCGGGGGTAGGGGTCGGTGTCGGTTCGGGAGTCGGAGTAGGCTCTTCAGAGTCTGATGCCGCCGAATTCTCCTGACTGTTTTCGCCGAAATAAGCCTCACGGAAGTTGGACGGAGTTACGTCAACCGTAACCCAACCGAGTTTCTCTGTGAAAATCTCTACCCAGGCGTGTGCCGAATAATCCTTTACAACGGCATAATAGCTACTGTCCGTATCTGACGAAAAATCACTGCTTGGAAGCATATAACCAACGCAGTATCTTGCCGGAATTCCAAGATATCGGTACATCAGGGTTGCAGCACTTGCAAAGTGCTGGCAATAACCCTTCTTCTGAGTGAAGAGAAAGTTCTCCACATAATCGGTTCCGTCATCAAGTGCTGTCAGATCGTTGCTGTATGTATAGGAATTTAAGAGATTTTTGACAAAGTCAATCTTTTCGTTTAGGCTGAGATCTTTTGCCTCATCGAGCATATCGGTAAATCTCGAGTCCTTTTCAAAGCCAGCCGTGTCGGTGTAAGTGTCGTTTACCCACTGAATCAGATTGTTTTCTGTCAAAGTGTTGGAAAGGCTGAATTTATCGACAGGCTGATAAGCTATGAACGAATAGGAGTTTAGCTCTCTTAGAAGGTAAGCGTCCGATTTTGTGTTATCGTCGCTTGTGACATTTGAGTTTTCGGGAACGAGCGCATAGCCGCTGGTATCGTTCTCGTGGCTTATGGTGTATTTAATCTGATAAACACCGTCTGCCGAAGAATTTAAATCAAGAAGATTATAACCGAGGTCAAAGGCTTCGCTCTCGTCAGAAACATATTTGAGAAGATTCTTGTTCGATGCCGCTTTCCAGCCGCTACCCGTATAGGTTGCCGTAGAAAGTGCCTTGAGAAATAAGGTGGAAGACGGCATATCACTCGCTTCAATCGAGACCTCCTCTTCACCCGTGTGAGTTATGGGAGTATTCTGAAGCTTGGTCGTGCTTAGGTCGTCCTTTAACGGGTCGAGGCTTTTTGATTCGAAAATCGACTGTTGAAGTGCACGTAGCTCATCTGAGTGCTCGTGGGCAAATCTCGCCGTTGGCGGCAGAAAAATCAGAATTGCCAGAAGCGCACACAAAGCTGTGATTGCTCCGCCCGAGAATAGAGCCGAGAGATTAAGTCCCTTGCCGTTGTAGTTATTGAGTATCATGTTAAGTGCCGTTGAGCACACAACGGTCAACACTACCGCAAGGCTTGGAAATTCTCCGATAAGACAGCTTGATACGATAAGAAACCAGAACGGCATGGTTCCCAGTAGCGGTCTTGAGCCGAGATAGCTTACCATGACCACATAGAAACAAATAATCGAGAACAATGCGGCGAATCCTACCCAGGAGGTGTAGTCGCCCGAATAGGGAGTGGGGCTTATGTCGCCGCTTTGGTAGACGAGATTGCCGTACTGCAAGCCGTTATAGATTTCTTTGCCTGCGGAAATGAATCCCATGATATTGATGAGAACCATTCCCATGGTGACAACTGCGGGGCCGATGAGTGCGATAAGAAAATAATCAGACGCTATGAACAGAATGCCCATAAGTATGTCGTAGCCGATTATGAAAAGTATAAGCTCGCTTGTGTAAGCCTCGGGAACGAATGCCTTGACGATTTCAAGAAATGTGACAGTTCCCATGATAATCGACAGTGTGCATCTCAGAAAGAGAAAGAAAAGTCTGTTGAGATCAAAGCTCAGCTTTGGAAGCTGTGGTTTGTTCATATTTCCGCCCCCTTTACTTCGATAATCGGCATGTAGTTGTCGAATACATCGCAAACGGGCTCGCCGTTTACATACACTCTGCCGCCGTCGGCTATCTCACACACAAAGCTTTCCTTAATGCCGTCAAACTCTGTGATTTCAGGTTTGCTTGAGAGCAGAGTGGGGAGAATTGCCGAGAGGTCATCCTCCTTAGTGATGAAAACCGACTGAGAGTCGGAGTTTATTCTGAAATAAATTTTGTGCGAGCATTCTGCTTCCAAAAGTGAGAGTGAAAGCGACGTAATGAAATTCATGCAGTCCGAGAGATGTTCGGTACAATTGTAAACTATTGCCGCACTTGATTCAATGGGAAGACCGAATTCCTTTACGGTGAGATTTCCGCTTTTTGCCGTTTGCTTCCAGTGAATTGCACGAAGGCTGTCGCCCGCACGGTACT
>CAVKLS010000049.1:5093-9840 GCA_963657025.1 bacterium
AATCCAAGACTGTCCTTGAGTCTGCTGGGAGAAAGTGAAATTTCGCACATTCCGCATTCCTTTGGGACAACTTCGGCAAAGGTCGTGCTCGAGATTTCAAAGAAGCTTCGCTTAATCGGAACGACCATGTCTTCTTCGGCGTCTGTCAGAAGGTTGTGAATGTGAATTTTACAGCCGAACTGCGGCTGAGAGAGAAACGGCATACCGTAAAGAATAATCTCGGCTTTTATGCCCTCGCCGAAATTTACGGTCATATTTTCTGCCGACAGCTTAATTCTCATGGTTAAGCGTCTGAGAATAAGTATAATGAACGAAACCACGGGAATTACCGCCATCAAAAGCGCAAGCGCACACATTGCAGTGCTGTCGTAGAAAACCGCTATATAGAAAATAGCGGCGGTAATTATTGTCCAGATAGTTATTTTCATTTTACTTCCTATTTGAAAGAACAGGCTTCTTGATTGTCTCAAGTATATTCTGGCACACCTGCTCCTCGGTGATTCCGCTTATTCTTGCTTTTTTGGAGAGAATTAGTCTGTGAGCGACGCAGTCGGTGAAAATTCCCGCAATGTCATCGGGAAGAACATACTCTCTGCCTTTGAGATATGCCATAGCCTTGCACATGGAAGTGAATGCGATGGTGCCTCGGGGCGATACGCCGAGCTCGAGTAAATCGGAATCTCTTGTAGCCTGAATGAGCTTTCCGATGTACTGGTAAAGAGCATCGTGAATGAAAAGTCCCTTGACCTCTTCTTTCATTCGGAGCAGTTCATTTTTAGATATTACGGGTGTCACCTTGTACGGCTCAACCTTGCCTCGAACAATTGAAATTTCGTCCTGAATATTCGGATAGCCCATGCTTATGCAAATCATAAATCTGTCAAGCTGAGACATAGGCAGTCTCTGAGTACCTGCAGAGCCGATCGGGTTCTGGGTTGCGATTACGACAAAGGGATTGGGAACCAAGTGGTCTTCTCCGTCGACGGTGACCTTGCCTTCCTCCATGACCTGAAGCAGAGCCGACTGGGTTTTCGGAGAGGTACGGTTGATTTCATCGGCTAAAAAGAGATTGCACATGGCAGCACCCTCACGGTAGAAGAAGTTGCCGCTTGCGGCGTCATACATGCTGAAGCCTGTGATGTCCGCAGGCATAACGTCCGGGGTGAACTGTACTCTGTGCTCGGTGAGCTCCATAGCGTTGGTGAATGCGTTTGCCATAGTTGTCTTTCCGACACCGGGGATATCCTCGATGAGAACATGACCGCCTGCAAGAATTGCCGCCATTACCTTGACGATGCAGACGTCCTTGCCGATGACGGCTTTTCTTACCTCATTTACTACGGCTACTGCGCCTTTGTTATCCATATACTGACCTCCTAAGAGTAAATATTATCTTTTTTATCTAAAGAATTATATCATAAGAAAGTTAAAAGTTCAATTGAACTCTCGCAAAAGATATGTAAAATTGCAGAAGTCTATCGATAAAATACCGATATAACCTGAATTTCTTGTAAATACAGGAATAAATTGTTATACTGTCTTTAAAAGATGTAAAAACAAAGGATGTGTAAAAATTGAACAGCTCTAACGAAAAGAAAAAGCACGCAGTCAGGTCAAGCTGTGACGACTGCATGCATTTTACATATGATGAATATTACGATTGCTGGGATTGCGAGGTCAGCATGGACGAGGACGATTACGGTAGAATTTCGACAAACTCCCGTTCCTATTGTCCGTATTACCGCCCGGGTGACGAATACACAATCGTCAGAAAGCAGAACTGATTTTCTCGGAATTACTCGGTTAAGTCGATTGTAATCTGCTTGACTGTCGGACGATACTGAGTAAGCTTGACTCCGGCAGCATCGAGCATTCTTCTTGACGCAACCATATTCGGTGCGCCGTTATATTTGTCGCTGAGATAGACAACCTCGCTTATGCCTGACTGGATGATAGCCTTGGCGCACTCATTGCATGGGAAAAGAGCGACATAAAGCTTGGAGCCGCGAAGGTCCTTGCCGTTTGCATTGAGGATGGAATTAAGCTCGGCGTGAACCACAAACGCATACTTTGTGTCCTCGCCCTCTCTTGCCCAGGGGAATTCGTCATCGCTGCAGCCCTTGGGGAAGCCGTTGTAGCCTGTCGAGATGATAACATTGTCTCTGCCGACTATGCATGCGCCTACCTGAGTGTTCGGGTCTTTGCTTCGCATTGAGGCGAGCTTTGCAACGGACATGAAATAATCGTCCCATGTGATGTAATTTTCTCTTTTCATAGCGGTCCTCCGAAATAGATATGTACTGTAAAGAGTATATATTGATAATGCTTTTTCTGCAAGTAAAATTTGATTTTTGATTCGAAGTGAAATTTTGATATTTTCAAATTTCATTTTGCACAGATTTTTAAACAAATGCGGTTGACTTGAAAACTCACTTGTGATAAATTATGCACAGAATAAATTAATCGGAAACACGAAACTGTTTTTCGAGCTGATTGTATTGTGCGTCAAGCACAAAATTTTAAATAGCTAAAGACACGGCAGGTTTTTTCATGGGCAACAATATCATCGATTTAGCAGGTTTAATTACAACTCAGAATTCATTCATGTTGGGTTACTACAATTACATCAGTAAGACGGGAGAGGGATACGGACTTAACGAAAAGGAAACAGACATTCTTTCCTTTTTTCTTACATTTCCGGAGTGTGACACTCAGACGGACGTGGTAAGACTCAGGGGATATTCAAAAAGTCAGGCTTCAAAGAGCATCGGCGTGCTCATTTCAAAGGGCTTTGCATATGCCGAGGAGGACGAAAACGACGCGAGAATCCTGCATATCAAAATGACTGATAAGTCAAGAGAGCTTGCACTTTTGCTTTATGCCAAGAAAAGCGAATTTTACGAAAAAGCTTTCAGGGGCTTTTCTGACGAAGAGATAGAGATTATAAATAATGTTGTGAAGCGGATGAACGAAAATCTTTCGTCATCTGACTGATAATTCAAACGATAACATAAGAGATGCCTTTTCGGTATCTCTTTTTTGTTTATTTTACCGTCGGTCGGTATGGTTCAAAAAGCTTGCAATTTTGCGGAATATAGGCTATAATACCATAATTAGAAAGAAATAGATTTAAATAAAGAAATAAAGGAAACATACAGCATGCTTCAGTTTGAAGAATTAAAGAAGAAATTGGACGATCAGCAGTCTGCGCTCGAATTACTCAAGGACTCTCTCGGACTCGAAAAGATTCGCCGTGAGGTAGAGATGCTTGAGCTCAAGGCGGCGGCTCCGGGATTCTGGGATGACATGGAGACAGCCCAGAAGGTAACTCAGAGAACAGCAAACCTCAAGGCCAAGGATCAGGGATACCTTGACCTGGTTGAGAAGAGCGAGGACACTTACACTCTCATCGAGATGGGTGACGAGGAGGAGGATCTTTCTCTCATTCCCGATATTGAGGCTCAGATAGAGGAGATTACCGAAAAAATAGAAAACATGCGCCTGACAACTTTACTTACAGGCGAATATGATAAAAACAACGCAATTCTCACCTTCCATGCAGGCTCAGGCGGAACTGAGGCTCAGGACTGGGCAGAGATGCTTTTCAGAATGTACAACCGTTGGGGCGAAAGACACGGCTTCAAGGTAAGTACACTTGATTACCTTGACGGTGATGAGGCAGGACTTAAGTCGGCTTCTATTCTCGTTGAGGGAGAGAATGCTTACGGCTTCCTCAAGAGTGAGGCCGGCGTTCACAGATTGGTAAGAGTTTCACCGTTTGACGCCGCAGGCAGACGACACACATCTTTCTCGTCTCTCGAGGTTATGCCCGAGATTGAAGAGGACCTTTCAGTTGAGATTCCTCCCGAGGATATCAAGATGGAAGTGTACCGTGCTTCGGGTGCCGGCGGACAGAAGGTCAACAAGACCTCATCGGCAGTCAGACTTATTCATATTCCTACAGGTATCGTCACGGCATCACAGGTTGAGAGAAGCCAGTTCCAGAACCGTGCCGTTGCTATGAAGATGCTTATCTCCAAGCTCGTTGAGATTAAGGAGAAAGAGCACCTCGAGAAGCTCTCCGATATCAAGGGAGTTCAGAAGGAGATCACCTGGGGCAGCCAGATTCGTTCCTATGTTTTCATGCCTTACACCTTGGTTAAGGACCACAGAACAAAGTATGAAACAGGTAACATCAACGCTGTCATGGACGGTGCTCTCGACCCGTTTATCAACGCTTATCTAACCGCACTCAGCCAGGGAACACTTGACGAGAGCGGAAGCGAGGATTAATTATTTTTTAGAAAATAAGAGCCTTACGGCTTTTATTTTGGAAGCGAATTTCAATAAAGGCTTTGCGGATAACCCACACGGGAAATTTTTTAAGAACGGCAAAAAAGAGGAGCCGTCTGAGTTCGTAAAGCGCTGCGGAAAGGATGCGATTCAAAATGAATATTAAAGCTTTCGAAGAGTACGAATCAGAAGTTAGGTCCTATTGCAGGAAGTTCACATCGGTTTTTGTTAAATCGAAGGACTCAAAGCAGTATGACGAGGACGGCAAAGAGTACATTGACTTTTTCATGGGTGCGGGCGCTCTCAACTATGGTCACAACAATGACTATATCAAGCAGAGAGTTGTCGATTACCTCATGAGCGACGGTGTCACTCATGCCATGGACATGTACACGAAGCCAAAGAGAGAATTTCTCGAGTATTTCGAAGAGAAGATTCTCGCTCCGAGAGGACT